>USCS01000173.1 GCA_900552875.1 uncultured Collinsella sp.
TACCGATGGCCTGTACTTTGAGATCGGCCGTCAGGCAATTGAGACCGCTCAGGCGCTGCGTCGCGTGCTGCACGAGCGCGGTTACCAGTTCTTTTTGGAGACGCCCACAAACCAGCAGTTCGTGATTCTGCCCAACGAGGACATGGCCCGCATTCGCGAGCATGCGGCGATCGAGTACTGGGAAAAGTACGACGAGACCCGCACGGTGGTGCGCTTTTGCACCAGCTGGGCCACGACGCAGGAGGACATCGACGCACTGGCGGCTATCCTGTAGCCTGATGTAATGACGAGGGGCCGCCTTGCGCCTGGGTTTGGCGCGGGGCGGTCTTTGCTTTTGAGGGGGAGGGGCTGCATGCCCGAGATGTCCGAGCCGACGATTCGCCTGGCGACGCCCGATGATGCGCCGGCGTTGCTTGCCATCTATGAGCCGTATGTGCGCCAAACGGCGATTACCTGCGAATACGAGGTGCCGAGCGTTGAGGAGTTCGCCGGGCGCATCGAGCGTACGCTCAAGCGCTATCCGTATCTGGTGATGGAGCTGGACGGGCATCCGGTAGGCTATGCCTATGTGAGTCCGCTCAACAGCCGCCAGGCGTATGACTGGTCGGTTGAGACATCGATCTACCTGGCGCGCGACGTGCGTCACGGCGGGCTGGGCCGCAAGCTGCACGATGCGCTCAAGCAATGCCTGGTCGCGATGGGCATCACCAACATGTGCGCGCTCATTGCCGTGCCGCACGATGCGGACGACGAGTACCTGACGCACAACAGCCAGGATTTCCATGCCCATATGGGATATCGCCTGGTGGGAACGTTCGACCGCTGCGCGCAAAAGTTTGGCCGCTGGTACGACATGTGTTGGATGGAGCTCGTCCTAGCCGAGCATGTGCCCAACCAACCCGAACCAACCTGGTTTCCCGACCTCCTAGCCTAAAAACCGCCACCAAGGTGCCTGCCCCTTTGTGGTGGTTTTGGTGGTGGCTAGCCGATGGGTTCGGTGTATTTGGCGCGGTCGGTTCGCTGGACTCGTTTGGAGATGTGGAGCGGACGGCCGTCGGTGTCGTAGACGTAGTCGGTGATCAGGATCAGCGCCTGCCCGCGATCGACGTTGAGCAAAAACGCCTCGTTTTGCGAGGCATAGCACACCTCAAAGGTCTTGTGCCCCTGCGCCGGCGCACGATGGAACTCCTGGCGCAGCGTCGCGTACAGCGAGCCGTTGAGGTCGCGATCGATAAGCGACTCAAAGCTCGGTGGCAGGTAGGTGGTCTCCAGGCACAGCGGCGCATCGTCCAGATAACGCAGGCGGACAAGTTTGACGAGCTTGCTGCCCACGGCGGCATCAAAGAACTTAGCTATGCTGCCGCCCGCCTTGGTAAAGCCCGAGTCCACCGTGCGCGTGGTGGGCTTCATGCCCTGACCCTGGACCTGTGCCGTATAGCTCGAAAACACCAGGTTGTTCTCGTGGAGCGCCGGCGTGTCGGCCACGAAGGCGCCACGCCCGCGCTCGGTGCGCACTAGACCCTCATCAACGAGCACCTTAAGGGCGTGGCGCACGGTGCTGCGCGACAGCCCCGATTCGTCCATGAGTTCCATCTCGGACGGCAGCTTGTCTTCGCGCGCGTAGACGCCGGCGGCGATGCGGTCACGCAGCATGCCCGCCAAGCGCTCGTATTGGGCCAAGTTCTTTTTCGACGAAGCGCTCATTCGATCAACCTGTATCTAACTTATATGCTTACCGAACAAAGCATGTATCCAATATGACAACAAAACCGCTGGTAATTGATTACCGAAAACCTTACCAGTAAAAATTCTAAGACAAATATAGCATACAACTAGTCGACATAACCAAAACATGTATGTAACTTGTATGCCATCGAGAGCATCAAACGAGAAGAAAGGCTGATGCACGATGACTACTCAGGAACAGGTTAAGGATGTCGTCTCCCAGGTTTTGGCCGACAAGGCAGACAAGGGCGGCATCAAGCGCGTCGTGTGGATTGGCGCCGGCGGATCCAACGGTGGCAACTATCCTGCCCAGTACTTTATGGAGCACGAGGCCACGCAGGTCGTGAGCTCTAGCTACACCAGCAACGAGTTCGTGCACGCAACTCCTGCCTACGTTAACGAGAACACCCTGGCCGTCGTCGTGTCCATGCGCGGCACCAAGGAGACCATCGTCGCCGCCCAGGTCGCCAAGGACCACGGCGCCAGCACCATCGCAATCTATGTCGATGAGTCCGGCCTCACCGAGGTCTGCGACTACAAGATCCAGTATGACAGCCTGGCCGTCGACGAGTCCTGCATGGGCCGTACCAACTCCGCCGTCGTGACCATGATCGCCATGGAGCTCACGCAGCAGACCGAGGGCTATGCCGAGTACGAGACCGCTATGGCCGCGTTCGACCTGGTCGACCCCATCTATCGCAAGGCCGTCGAGTACACCCGTCCGCTCGCTGTCAAGTGGGCCGAGCAGAACGCCGACAAGCCCTGCATCAACGTGATGGCTCAGGGTCCGCTCTTTGGTGCCGCCTACGTCTTTAGCATCTGCAACGTGCAGGAGATGCTGCAGATCGACTCCTGCACCATCAACACCTGCGACTTCTTCCACGGTCCCTTCGAGATCCTGGACAAGCGCACTTCGCTGTTCCAGCTCATCAGCGTCGGCCGCAGCCGCTGCAACGACGAGCGCGGCATCCGCTTCGTCAACCAGTACGGTGGCGAGCGCGTTTATCAGCTCGACGCCAAGGAGCTCGGCCTCAACGACATCAAGGACAGCGTGAGCGAATACTTCAACCACCTGATCTTTGCCCCGATCCTCAACAACGTGTACATGCGCGCGCTCTCTGCCGTCACCCACAAGGACTACATGACGCGCCGCTACATGTGGAAACTCGATTACTAGGGATAGAGCAACCTAACAACTCAATGTCCTCATAAGTTGCGGTGGAATAGTTCCTGTTTAGGGGCTTGAAGCCTCTATTCAGGAACTATTTCACCGCAACTGAATCCAGGGCGGCACTTGGGGACGTTCCTTTTAATATGAGCAGGACATTGTCAAGAGGCAAAATCGGGCCTGGTCCCAACGATATGGGGTCAGGCCCTCTCCCTATATCAACCCGTCCGCGGCGACCTCGGCGTGTCTTCCCGACGCTCGTCTTTGCAGTTTAATATCCGCCCGCGGCGATCTCTCGCCGGGCAATCCGTTGCTACGGCTGAGGCTTCTACGTCGAACCGACAGTCTGTGCACGCGTGTGGCGCCATGGGCGCTCGCAGAAAAGGGACCTGAGGTTCGCCTCAACGGCTTCGGATCGAACCGCTTCCGGGGTGATCGGCTTATGTGCGGGGGACCGGCCCCCTACGCCTCCTCGGCCATGAGGCCGACCGCCCACACCCAGCAGGCGAGCTCGCGCGCCGTGGCCACGTTCGCCTTGTTGTTGTGGACCCCGCGCGCGAGCAGCGCCTCCCGCCTCTCGACCAGCCTCCGCACGCCCTTGGCGGCATGCCTGCGGGCGACCCGGTCCGGGGCCTGGCCCCTGGCGGGCTCCTTCGGCCGCCCCGAGCACGTCAGGTAGTGCCACGCGGCCTCGACCAGCGCCTTCCTCAGGTGCTTGTTGCCGGCCTTGGTGATCGCGCCCCTGCGGTCGCTCTCCCCGCTGGAGTGCTCGGAGGGCGTCAGGCCGACCCATGCGGCGAACGACCGGGCGTTCCTGAACCTCGAGAACTCGCCGGCCTCGAACACGAGGTCGGCGGCCGTCGCGGTGTCGACGCCCTTGAGGCAGCGCAGGGAGTCGACCCTCCTCCTCCACCTGGGCTTGCGGGCCTCGGCCTCGACGAGCC
>USCS01000174.1 GCA_900552875.1 uncultured Collinsella sp.
CGACCTGATCATCGGTGATGGCGGCCATGGTGCCGGTGCCGGTAAGCTCGGCCTCGCGTCCGGTCGCCTCGTCACCGGCGCGCAGCAGGAGCGCGACGATGATAAAGCTCGCCAGCAGCGAGGAGCCGCCCTGGCTCATAAAGGGCAGAGTGACGCCGGTCAGCGGGATCAGGCGGGTGACGCCGCCCACGATCAAAAAGGCCTGGAAGCTGATGGCTGCCGTAAGACCGGTGGCGCTAAAGGCGGCGAGGTCGGATTTAGCGCGGGCAGCTGTGGTGAGGCCACGCACGGCAAAGAGCATAAACAGGATGAGCACGGCGCCGCCGCCCAAAAGACCCATCTCCTCGCCGATGGCCGAGAAGATAAAGTCGGACTCGACGACGGGGATGTTGTTGGCCATCCCGTTGCCGATGCCAACGCCGACCAGACCGCCGTCGGCAAGCGAGAAGAGCGACTGGACAATCTGGTAGCCCTGGCCCTGGGCGTCCTTAAACGGATCGACCCAAACCTGGAAACGCACCTGAACGTGCGACAGGAACTTGTAGGCGCCCACGGCTCCAACGGCTAAGAGCGCAAGGCCGATAACGACATACGAAAAGCGCCCCGTGGCAACGTAGAGCATCAGCAAGAAGATGGTGTAGAACAGCACGGCCGAACCCAGGTCGCGTTCGAAGACGACGACGAGCAGGCACACACCCCACACGGCAAACAGCGGCAGCAGCAGTCGCAGACGAGGGATCTTAAAGCCCAGGATCTTGCGGTTGGAGATGGAGAGCAGCTCGCGGTTCTCGGCCAGGTACCCGGCCAGGAACAGCACGATAAAGACCTTGGCGAACTCGCCGGGCTGGATGGTAAAGCCCGCGATGCGAATCCACAGCTTGGAGCCCGAGATCGTGGTGCCGATAAAGATGGGCAGCATCAGCAGGATGATGCCGATAATGCCAAAGGTGTACTTGTAGCGCATGACCACGTCGAGGTTTTTGACCAGTGCGAGCGTTCCCACCATCAGGGCCACCGAGACAAACAGGATGATGAGCTGTGAGATGGCGAGAGCGGGGGCGAGGCGTGTCACGAACGTGATGCCGATGCCCGAAAGTATAAATACGATGGGTAGGATGGCGGGGTCGGCACCGGGCGCCAAGATGCGAACGGCAATGTGGGCCGCGGCAAAGGCGGCAAAGAGGCCGATCGGTACGGCGAGCGTCTCAAAGGAGATGGCAGCGCCCGCGGTGAGGACGTACATCGCATACAGCAGGATGACGGGGAACGCCGAGGCGATGAGCAAGAGCAGCTCGGTGTTGCGGCGACTCATAAGCGGCACTCCCTTTCTAATTCTTATCGGAGGCTTCGGCCTCGGCGGACTGTTCGGCGGTTTTCTCGGAATCTGATTCGGAGGTCGATCCCTGATTGGTGTTGTCGCGAATCGTTTGCGCGTCGATCACCTGGCGGGTCTGCTCCTCGTCGATCTGGTGGCGGTACTTGGATATCGTGTCCTGCGCATCGTCGACACTTGTTTGCGGAATGCCCGCCTTGAGGCGGTTTTGCGTGTCTTCGGGCAGGTCGGACAGCTTAATGCTGGTTTCGCTCTCGAGCCAGTGGAGCTTGAGTCCGAGCGGCTTGCCGGGCAGGCCGCGCCAGACGGCGACATTGCCCTGGTAGGTACCCAGGTAGTATGAGCCGGTGACACCCGTGTAGGCCCAGATGCCAGCTGCCAGCACAAAGACGAGGGCCAGGATGGCGGCGATAGTAATGTTGCGGCGACGCACGCGTTGCGCCTCGCGCATAACGCCATCGTCAACCAGGTCAACGACTACTACGGTCACGTTGTCGTGGCCGCCGGCGGCAAGCGCCGCGTCCACTAGGTTGTCGACGCAGATTTGCGCGGTTGAGGACTGCGTGGCGATGTTCTCGATATCGCTATCGGGAATCATGCTCGAAAGGCCGTCGGAGCACAGGATCAGGCGGTCGCCTTCCTCGATATGCAGAGTGAAGTGGTCAGCATACATGGCGGGGTCCGAGCCCAGCGCACGGGTGATGACCGAACGGTTGGGGTGGACGCGAGCCTCGTCTGCCGTAATCTCGCCGGCGTCCACGAGTTCTTCCACATAGGAGTGGTCGCGGGTCACGCGGATGAGCGTGCCCTCGTGGAGCAGGTAGGCGCGCGAGTCGCCCACGTGGGCGATGGCGAGCGTGTCGTTTTCGATATAGGCGCAGGTGGCTGTGCAGCCCATGCCGGGCTTGCCCAGGCCGTTCAGGGCCGCCTCGATTACGGCGGCGTTGGCTGCCTCGACGGCTGCGGCCAGGCGCGCTGCGTCGGCGGACTGCGGGGCCGTCTTGGCAATAGTCTCGACGGCGATGGAAGAGGCTACCTCGCCGGCGGCGTGACCGCCCATGCCGTCGCATACGCAAAAGAGCGGCGACTGCACCAGGTAGGAATCCTCATTGTGCGGGCGCACGCAGCCAACGTCGGAGCGGGCGCCCCACATGAGTTGCGTGGTGGTACCGGCATCATAGGTCGAGTCGGTCTCGACGCGCTCCTCGGTCAGGGGCTCAAAGCTCATGGTCGAGCCGGGGTCTTTGAGCTTGGCCTCAACGGCAGCAACGTCGATCTCGGCGGTGTCACCGGGAGAGACGGTGTCGGTCTCGGCGTTTGATTCGGAATCACCGGTGTCCGGGGAGTCGGGCTCCTCGGACATGCGGGCGGTCGACTCGTCGTCTTGCGGGCTGACGTCTATAGGCTCGGGCGTCGAAAAGTGCGACGGCGCGGGCGTGCTTTGCGACTGGGCGGCGGGCTCGGCCACGGCATCGGACTCGCTTGCGGGTGCAGGGCCGTCCTCGGGGGATGTCCCCGCCTCGGACGCCGGCGTAGACGCGGGCGCAACCTCGGATGCCGGGGCTATGGGAAACGCCGGCGCGGCGGGCTCGGGTGCCGCAAACACCGCAGCGCTCTCGTTGATTGCCGCGGCGACGGGCTCTGCAAAGTGGGCCGGCGCCGGGGCTGCTTCGGGCGCTGTGGGCTGTTCCGCAGCATGTGCGCCGATGGGCGCCGCTGCGGCATCCTCTTCGTCCTCGTTATCGGCGAGATCCGAAATATCATGCGTTACATGCGAAAGAGGCAGGGAGAACACGGTGTCCTCGGGTTCCACGGGTGCGGAGCCCGCCGGAGCGGCGTGGGCCGGTGCGGCTGCGGCGGCAGCCGGTGCCTCGGTCATGGTTACGGACTTGTTCTCCTCGTCGATCATCGACGGTTCACCTTCATGACCACGTCGCCAATCTGGACTTCGTCGCCCTCGCGCAGCGTTGCGGGCTCCACGAGCTGGCGGCCGTTGACGAGCGTGCCGTTAAGCGAGTTGAGGTCCTCGATGATGAGCGCCGGGCCCTGCAGCGAAAAGCGCGCATGCGAGGCCGAGACGAACGGTTCGTTGATGCAGATGTCCGAAGATGGCGAGCGACCGACGATGACGGGGCCGAGCATGTCTACGTGGATGCCGCGGATACCGCGCGGACCCTTGTCCACATCAATCGTCCAGATAGCCGAGTCGCGGCGCTGCCCGCGCACAAGTCCCACGCCGGTCTTCATGACGGCGAACAGGAAGATATAGAGCAGGGCGACCAGGACGATGCGGCCTGCAAAAAGGACGATATCGATGTTCATAAGCGACTATCCCCTAAATTCAAAGGTGCTCAGGCCAAACGTCAGCAGATCGCCGTTGCGCAGCGGGCAGCGCGTAATGCGGCGGTTGTTGACGAGCGTGCCGTTGGTGGAATTGAGGTCCTCGATCGACCAATCCGAGCCCGTAAAGGTGAGCTGGGCGTGGCGGCGCGACACGTTGGGG
>USCS01000175.1 GCA_900552875.1 uncultured Collinsella sp.
CGCCGATACCGGTGATACGAGCAATTTGCTTAACCGTGAGATGTGCCCGCCTGAGCCTCAGCAGGCAGGCATCGCGTTCGGGGCGTGGCAGGGCCTTGAGCAGCGAAGGATCTATGCTCGGCAGAACTTCGCGCGCAACGGAAAGGGCCTCCTCATCGGGGATCCGCCGGCGTGGAAGAACCTCCATTGACCAGATGCGCCCGGCAACTTCCTCGAGATGCTCGCAATAGCAACGGGAGCCTCCGACAATATCGAGCATAGGGGCCGCATCACAGATGTCAAAGGGATCATAGCCCAGCTGATACGCCTTATAGCTTGACCAGCGGTACGCCTCGAGCGAGTCAAGCGCACCTTTCACGGGATTGAGATGAATATAGTCGAGCAGCTGCACCGCCTGCGTGTCCGACTCAACCGCGACCCGCGAATAGCGATTGTCAAACAGATGTCCCGTTCTCCCCGTTTTCCCATTGAAATACTTAGCATATGCCGTCAGCGCGCACTGCATTGCCTTTGAAAGGTTGTCAAATGGGTCATCAATCATCAAATGGAAGTGGTTGTCCATAAGGCACCAAGCTAACACCGCCACGTCATGGCGCGCAAACCTGTCCGAGATATCCGATAAGAAACGATAACGGTCGGAGTCATCTTCAAAAATAATCTGTTTAGAGTTGCCACGGTCAAAGACGTGGTAATAGCCGGTGAGCGAAACGGCACGGGCGCATCGAGGCATAAATCTCTCCTTTCAAAACTGAACAGGCAACACCTAAAAGGAGAGAAGGAACGCGAAATGCTGAGCCTGTAATCTATTTATATCCAATGAGCGGCAAAACAGGCCCAGAACGGCAAAATGGCAAATCGATGTCTGTCCCCAATGAGTGAAAGCACTCATGTAAGTCTGTCCCCAATGAGCGGGGCGATGCATTGGGCATAGTTTTAGTTGAAACGGTTCATTTGATTGAAGCGTTTTAGTTTGTCTTTTACGGGAATCTGACCGTTCACCGAATTATTTCTTGCTATCATGCAAGGCGTAGGGTAAATCTCCGATCGCAAGGAGACACAAATGGTGAAAAAGTCACCGGAAAACACTACTCCCGCAATTGTGGACAACGTAGAGGCGCTTGAGGCTAAGCTCGCTCAGATGCGAGAGGCCCAGGCGCTTTTTGCTACGTACACGCAGGAGCAGGTCGACAAGATCTTCTATGAGGCCGCCATGGCCGCCAACAAGGCTCGTATCCCGTTGGCAAAGATGGCCATCGAGGAGACCGGCCGCGGCGTTCTTGAGGACAAGGTCATCAAGAACCACTACGCCGCAGAGTACATCTACAACGCTTACAAGAACACCAAGACCTGTGGTGTCCTGGAGCGCGACGAGGCTTACGGCATCACCAAGATCGCCGAGCCCATCGGCATCGTGGGCGCCGTCATCCCGACGACCAACCCCACCTCCACCGCGATCTTCAAGACGCTGATCTGCCTGAAGACCCGCAACGCCATCATCATCTCCCCGCACCCGGCTGCCGCCAAGTGCACCATCGCCGCCGCCAAGCTCGTGCTTGACGCCGCCGTCAAGGCCGGCGCCCCCGAGGGCATCATCGGCTGGGTCGATGTCCCCTCCATCGAGCTGACCAACATGGTCATGCGCGACGTCGACATCATCCTCGCCACCGGTGGCCCGGGCATGGTCAAGGCCGCTTACTCCTCGGGCAAGCCCGCCCTGGGCGTTGGCGCCGGTAACACCCCGGTCGTCATCGACGACACCGCCGACGTGCTGCTCGCCGTCAACTCTATCATCCACTCCAAGACCTTCGACAACGGCATGATCTGCGCTTCCGAGCAGTCCGTGACCGTCATCGACACCATCTATGACCAGGTCAAGGCCGAGTTCCAGAAGCGCGGCTGCTACTTCGTCAAGCAGGGTGCCGAGATGGAGGCCCTGCGTGCCGCCATGTTCAAGAACGGCGCTCTCGACCACCGCATCCCCGGCATGGCTGCCGCCAAGATCGCCGAGCTCGCCGGCATCGAGGTTCCCGCCAAAACCAAGATCCTGATCGCCGAGGTCACCTCCACCGACCCCGCCAAGGAGGAGTTCTCCCACGAGAAGCTCTCCCCGGTCCTGGCCATGTACCACGCCAAGGACTTCCAGGAGGCCGTCGACAAGGCCGAGCACCTGGTGCTCGCCGGTGGCCCGGGCCACACCGCCTCTCTGTACGTGCACCCCGCCCAGGCCGAGAAGATCAGCCTGTTCGAGCACGTCATGAAGGCCTGCCGTATCGTCATCAACACCCCGTCCTCGCACGGCGGCATCGGTGACCTGTACAACTTTGGCATGAAGCCGTCTCTGACCCTGGGCTGCGGCTCCTGGGGCGGCAACTCCGTCTCCGAGAACGTTGGGGTGAAGCACTTGATCAACGTTAAGACTGTGGCCGAGCGCCGTGAGAACATGCTGTGGTTCCGCGCTCCCGAGAAGGTCTACTTCAAGAAGGGTTCCACGCCCGTCGCCCTCGACGAGCTGGGCAACGTCATGGGCAAGAAGCGCGCCTTCATCGTCACCGACCAGTTCCTCTTCAAGAATGGCAACACCCGCGCCATCGAGGCCAAGCTCGACGAGATGGGCATCGCCCACGACTGCTTCTACGACGTCGAGCCCGATCCGTCGCTGCAGTGCGCACGTCGCGGCGCCAAGCAGATGGCTCTCTTTGAGCCGGACGTCATCATCGCCGTCGGCGGTGGCTCCGCTATGGACGCCGGCAAGATCATGTGGATGATGTACGAGCACCCCGAGTGCAAGTTTGAGGACATGGCCATGGACTTCATGGACATCCGCAAGCGTATCTTCACCTTCCCCGAGATGGGCAAGAAGGCCTACTTCGTCGCCGTCCCGACCTCCTCGGGTACCGGCTCCGAGTGCACGCCGTTCGCCATCATCACCGACAAGGAGACCGGCATCAAGTGGCCGCTCGCCGACTACGCGCTGCTCCCCAACATGGCTATCGTCGACGCCGACAACTGCATGACCGCCCCGCGCGGCCTGACCGCTGCCTCCGGCATCGACGTCATGACCCACGCCATCGAGTCCTACGTCTCCATCATGGCTTCCGACTACACCAAGGGCCTCTCCGAGCGCGCTGCCAAGCTCGTCTTCGAGAACCTGCCCTCCAGCTTCACGAACGGCGCCAAGGACCCGCACGCCCGCGAGGAGATGCACAACGCCTCCTGCATGGCCGGTATGGCCTTCGCCAACGCCTTCCTGGGCCTCAACCACTCCATGGCCCACAAGCTCGGCGCTTTCCATCACCTGCCCCACGGCATTGCAAACGCTGTCATCCTGACCCGCGTCATGCGCTACAACGCCGCTGAGGCTCCCGTCAAGATGGGTACCTTCTCCCAGTATCCTTACCCCAACGCGCTGCACAACTACGCCGAGATGGCCAAGTACTGCGGCATCGAGGGCAAGGACGACAAGGAGGTCTTCGAGAACTTCATCACGAAGCTCGAAGAGCTCAAGGACTTCATCGGCGTCAAGAAGACCATCGCCGACTACGGTGTTGACGAGCAGTACTTCCTCGACACCCTCGACGAAATGACCGAGCAGGCATTCAACGACCAGTGCACCGGCGCCAACCCGCGCTACCCGCTCATGAGCGAGATCAAGGAGCTCTACCTGGACGCCTACTACGGCCGCGAGCCCCAGGATTACGCCGTCTGCTAGTTTTAGCACGGTTTTTAACGGCGGGGGTGCACGGGTGTTTCACACACCCCC
>USCS01000176.1 GCA_900552875.1 uncultured Collinsella sp.
CGCTACAAATACAGGCATTTGACCGGCTCTGCGATACACTCGTGCAGCATCCTCTTACCGGGCGCGTGATATCAATTCACGCCGTTCGTTCGGCAGGAGCCGTACTGGACGTCCTCGAATCGCATGGACTACTCATCCCAAACCCCGACTCCCCCGTTATCATCTTCCACTGGTTTAGCGGCACTTCGGACGAACTCGTCCGCGCGCGTGATGCGGACTGTTATTTTTCCGTCAACGAACGCATGCTCGCGTCTAAACGAGGACGCGAATATGCACGACAGATTCCACTCGATCGTTTACTGCTCGAGACCGATGCACCAGCGGAGGCAAACACAGAAACAAGCGCGCAGTCGCTCATCAAATCGCTCACAAGGACCTCGATGCGCATTGCCTCACTCAAAAACTGTGACGCTAAGCACATTGAGTCGGCAGTTTTAGCAAATGCGCGCTCTGTATTTGGGTAGCGCACAGAGATGTGGTGTAAGAGGCGGGGCATGCCCCGCCTCCGCCCTTTCAAGAAAGGGAGGGGACACCGCCTAGAATTCGTCGTTGGAGTAATGAAGGTGACGAATGGAAGGAAAGGCGATGCCCCAAGAAGAGAGTGTACTGCGCCTCGGCCGCGACGAGGCCCTCGAGGCGGCGAGGCTTTGGCAGGAGTGCGGCGACGCGCGCGAGTTCGCGTGCAGGGTGCTGGGCGGCGTGATGAACGCGCTGATGGACTCCGAGGCCCAGCAGATGTGCGGCGCGGGCCGCAACGAGCGCAGCGACGGCAGGGAGAACAGCCGCAACGGCTACCGCCCCAGGTCGCTCAAGACCGCCGTGGGCGACGTGGAGCTCGAGATACCCAAGCTCAGGCACGGCACCTACTACCCCGAGGGCATGCTCGCGCGATGGTCGCGCGTCGACACCTCGGTGGCCGCCGTCGTGCAGGAGATGTACGTGTGCGGCGTGTCCACCCGCAAGGTCGAGCGCGTGGCGTCCAAGCTGGGCATATCCTCGCTGTCGAGCTCGGAGGTCTCGAGCCTCTGCTCCGACCTCGACGCCGAGGTGGCGGAGTTCCGCAGCCGCGACCTGTCGGGCACGCCGTGCTGCTACCTGTGGCTCGACGCCACCTACATGAGCTGCAGGGTCGGCTCGTCGGTCGTCTCGCAGGGCGTCGTGACCGCGATCGGGCTGGGCGCCGACGGGCGCAAGCACTTCCTGGGCTGCGACGTGGTCGACACCGAGAGCGAGGACTCCTGGGCGGCATTCCTCGGCGGGCTGCGCGAGCGCGGGCTGGCCGGCGTTCGCCTCGTGGTCTCCGACAGCCACGCCGGGCTCGTGGCCGCCGTCTCGCGCCTGTTCCAGGGCTGCGCCTGGCAGCGCTGCGTGACGCACCTGCAGCGCAACCTCCAGAGCGCCTGCTCGGGCAGGCCCGAGGACTCCAAGGCGGCCGTCAGGGACCTCGTGCACGCCGCGGTCTACCAGGACGACCCCGACCTCGCGCGCTGCGTGTGGGCCGAGGCGGCGCCCTGGGTGGCGTCGGTGTCCGCCAGGGCCGGCGAGGTCTTCGAGCAGGCCGAGGACTCCGCGCTGGCGTTCACGGCCTTCCCCAGGGCGCACTGGGCCAAGCTCCGCACCAACAACGTCCAGGAGCGCGCCAACCGCGAGATCAAGCGCCGCTACAGGGTCGTGCAGTCCTTCCCCTCGAGGGAGTCGATGCTGCGCCTGACGTGCGCGAGCCTCATGGAGACCGAGGGCCAGTGGTCCCAGCAGCGCGTGTTCTCCGAGGCCTCGGCCGCCGAGGGCTTCGCCGAGCCCGCGGACAGGCCGGCCCCGACAGAGGGGAGGCGCCGCGCGCTCGGGCGGCGCGCCAGGGAGATAGTGGACGAGATAGTCGAGAAGCGCGGTCTCAAGAAGGAGTAACATCGGGACTTGTAGCGACGGACCTCAGGACACTCTTACACCACGTCTGCGCGCGCCACCCACTTTAAGGTGGTTAAAGTCATTTTTAGCAGGTTTTAATCGCTCGCAGACACCCAACTAGGCCCTCAAAAGCTTAATTTCGCTGTTACTAAATTAGTGACAGTACTCATATTTAGCATTTTTTGTCCATGGAGTCCCAGGGAGGCGACAATTCGACTCCCCGGGACTGCTCACCTATTCGGAAATCGGCACTCCATGGCCCCAGGAGCCTTCCATGCCGCACACGGTCGAGGCAAACCCGGCAGCAAAGTCGAGTGCACGCTCGATGGCCTCGGCACCATCCTCGCCACGCTTGGCGGAATCGAGATAACACATCAGGAACGAAGCCAGGAACGAGTCGCCCGCACCCATGGTGTCCTTCAAATCCGTTACCGGTTTAGCCAGTTGGCGGTAATAACGATCGCCATCATAGGCAATGCAGCCCTCAGCGCCAGCCGTTGCCGATACGAAACGCGGACCTAGACCCCTCACCCATGCCAGACGCTCGCGAATCTCATCCTCGCTCGCGGCGTCTGCCGCGCTAAAGAATGCGAAGTCAACGTAGGGAGCAATCTGCTCGTAGTACTCGTCGGTCGAATCGTCCGAGAAGTCAAACGAAACCGTGATGCCCGCGGCCTTCAACTTGGGAAGTTCGCGCTCGGTAAAGCAATAGTTGCCCGAGTGGACTACGTCGAACTGCTTCATGTACGCAAGGTCAAAGCGATCGAGCACATAGCGAGTATCACCACGGATGCCACCCTCATTGGAGCCAAGGAAAACACGGTCGCCGTTAACGACGGTCACGCGCGCAGCACCATTCTCACCGATGAGCTGCTTGCATTTGGCTAGTTCAACGTCCTCATCCTCAAGACTCGCAATCACGTGCTCGGCAGCAGCGTCATTACCAAAGATGCCCATATACGCGGAGCGCGCGGCTCCGCATTTCTTGGCATACACGGCAAAGTTCACCGCATTGCCACCCGGATACATCGTGCGAATATGCTCGTAGCGGTCGACGACGTTGTCGCCAAACCCCAGTGCGCTCACGTTAAATGCCATAGCGCGCCCCTCTCTTATGCCAACGGAACCACTGTTGTGACAACAATGCCGCCCAGAATCTACGCGAGTTCCAGCAGCTCCGGCAGCTGGTCGATAATCTTGTCCGCGGCATCCTGGCTAAAGCCAAAGCGCTCCTCGCGCTTGGCAATAACCGTCAGGCCGGCTCGCTTACCCGCGGTAATGCCCGGAACGGAATCCTCAACGCAGCAGCAGCGATTCGCGGGCAGCCCCAGCAGGTCCAGCGCATGCAGGTAGATGTCGGGCTCGGGTTTGCTCTCCTTAAACTGCTCGCCGCTCACCACATACTCAAAGGCATCAGACAGCCCGCATGCGTTGAGCACTTCCTCGATGCTAACCATGGGAGACGAGCTGGCAAGCGCCACGCGAACGCCACGGCGCGGCAGCTCTCGAATCGTATCCACGGCGCCTGGGTTAATCAAAGCCTGATAGTCACGCGGACGCTTATGCGCCCACTCGTCCCAACGGGCCAACGCTTCCTCGCCAGTGAAGTGCCCCTTACCGGCGCGCTCAAACCAATCGACCAGCATATGCAGGAAGAACTGATGCGAGGTACCGACCTGCCCATTCAACTCCTCTTGAGTCAGATTAAGCCCAAGCTCCTTGGCAAACGCGGCAGTCTCGCCCAAGTAGTAATACTCGGTATCGACAATGACGCCGTCCATGTCAAAGATAACGGCGTCGAACGGAAATGCGGACACGGCACCCTCCCTAACAAAAGGACGCCCGCA
>USCS01000177.1 GCA_900552875.1 uncultured Collinsella sp.
GGCCGCCGAGGGCGTCGCCGACCCCTGCCTGGGCCATGCGCCCGACCAGGTGGTCTTCTATGAGCTCACGCGTAAGTTTGTGGAGACCGAGGAAGACGTTCCCCAGGAGGCCTGCGACGTGCTGTACTACACGCTCGCCGTGGGCCACCACACCGGCGTGCTCGATTGCTTTGAGCCGCGCCTGTCGGTGCCGGTGGATGTCTTCTATTCGCTCGTCGATGCGCTGCCGGAGGGGGAGGCCAAGACCAAGTTCGAGGCCATCCGCTCCTTTGGCGAGTGCCAGCTCGACAAGGCGGCGGTGCCGTCGCTGCTCGAGGCCTGCGATGCGCTGCTCGACGAGCGCGGTTTTCGCGGGTCGGCCAAGGCCGGCATCTCGGTGTTCGACGACGACTTTGGCCTGCATGCCCAGCAGGTCGCGTTCTTAATGAAGTTTCGCGATCTGGTTGAGCGCGTGCGCGATGTGTCGGGCGTGTATCTGACGGGAAGGTTGCAGTAATGGGTCGCGTTGTGGATGGCCGTGTGAACGGCGCCCCGTTTGCGGGTATCGTGCTCACGGCGGGAAGCGTGCTGCGTGCCGACGATGCCGCCTGCCCCGTGCTCTCCAAAAAGATGGAGGACGCGCCCATCGCCGGTTGGTACACCATCGACGGTGGGCAAACGCCCGAGGATGACATCATCGAGGTCAAGCGCGAGCGTCCGCCGCGCCTGGTGTTGGTCGATGCCGCCGACATGGCATTGCCCGTCGGGTCCATCCGCTTGCTCGACAAGCGCGATGTGGCCCGCAAGTCTATGTTCACCACGCATTCGCTTCCCTTGTCGATTCTGATCGAAGAGATTGAGCAATCGTGCGAAGATATCGTCTTCATAGGGATTCAGCCGGGCGATACGGAGTTCTACAACCCCATGTCCCCGGAGGTCTTTGAGGCCGTCGACGCCGTGTACAACGCCGTGGCCGCCAACGACTTTTCCCACTTTGTCCGCTTGGGGCAGGAGCTATAGCGGCGCTTGCCTCTGCTGAATAGGAAAGAAGTGATTGACATGGCAGATTCCAAGGCAGAATATCCCGCTCCCGATTGCCTGGCGCCCGCCGCGATCGAGGCCAAGACTGAGGCCGCCGGCGTGACCAAGGCTAACCTGCCGGTCGCTAAGGCCTTTCTGTTGGCAATGTTCGCCGGCGCGTTTATCGCCTTCGGCGGCCTGTTCTTTACCGTGTTTTTGAGCGACAGCACGCTGGGCTGGGGTGCCCAGCGCGTCGTGGGCGGTCTGTGCTTTTGCCTGGGCCTGGTGCTGGTGCTGGTGTGCGGCGCCGAGCTGTTTACCGGCAATTCGCTTATGGTCTGCGCGCTCAAGAGCAAAAAGATCACGCTGGTCCAGATGCTTAAGGCCTGGGTCGTCGTGTGGGTCGGCAATTTTGTCGGTGCTCTGTTCATCGTCTTTTTGGTGTACATGGCCGGCATCTATAAGCTCAACGGCGAGGCGGTCGCCAACTCCATGGTGAGTGTCGCCGCCGGCAAGGTGACAGTCGACTGGGTGACGATCTTCTTCCGCGGCATCCTGTGCAACATCTTTGTGTGCCTGGCCGTGTGGATTGGCACTGCGGGCAAGACCGTAGTCGATAAGGTTGTGGGCATTTTGCTGCCCATCGCCGCCTTTGTGGCCTGCGGTTTTGAGCACTGCGTTGCCAACATGTACTTTTTGCCCATGGGTGCCGTGATGCACGCGTGCGGCTATGGTGCCAAGGTTGCCGGGGCCGATGCGCTCAACGTCGCGGGTATTGCTTTTAACCTGTCCGCCGCCACGCTGGGCAACATCGTGGGCGGCGCGGTTCTGGTCGCGCTCGGCTACTGGTTTATCTATGCCAAGAAGTCCGAGGCGTAAGGTATCGTCTGTTTGACGTTGGGCCTCCCGCGGGGCGTTGCCGTGCGGGAGGCTTTTTGGGTCTGGGGCTCGTTGCCGGGCTGTTGGCCTGTTGTGTTTGGCTGGTGAAAGGGGTAATCGAGATGGCATCTGCTGCGAAGCGTGACGGTCGCGCCGTGGTGACGACATGCGGGGGATGCTATGCCGATTGCGCCTTTGCAGCCCATGTTGAGGATGGGCGTGTGATGGCTGAGTTGCCGGTTGTGGGGCATCCGTGCGCGGCGCGTGCCCTATGCGCCCGCGGACGGCATCGCCTGGCAATGCCGTTTGACGAGCGCGATCGCATTGTGCACCCCATGCGCCGACGAACTGATGGCTCGGGGTTCGATGCGATTACCTGGGACGAGGCGTTTGCTCAGATTGCAGCGCGCCTTGGGGGGATTGTTGACGGGCATGGTCCGCGTGCGCTGGGCATGACGCTCGGTGTTCCCTCGTTCGACCGCTACTGGGCGTATCGCCTTATGCATGCGCTGGGCTCGCCCAACGTGTACGGTGCCGACGGCGCCTGCGAGGTAAGCCGACTTACCGGTTGGGAGCACAGCCTGGGCTACAGCCCCGCCTCCGACCTAGCGCATACCGACTGTATCATGTACCTGGGGCGTTCCATCGTCGATTCATCGACGATGGGGGCCGTTGATGCGCTCAACGATGCGCGCCGGCGCGGGGCGAAGATCATTGTGGTTGACCCCCGGCGCAGCGGTTCGGCTGCTATTGCCGATCGCTGGCTCCGTGTGCGCCCGGGCTGCGACTTGGCGCTGCTGTTGGGTATTGCCCACGTGTTGATTGCCGAGGGCCTGTACGACCACGAGTTCGTGGACCGCTATACCACTGGTTTTGACGAGCTGGCGCAGGCGGCCCATGCTTGGACGCCCGAGTGGGCCGAGTCGATGTGCGACGTGCCGGCCGCGGAGATTGTCGCCACGGCGCGCGATCTCGCTGCCGCCGCGCCTGCCGCCGTGGTGGATGCGGGCTTTCATGGTGGCATCGGTATCGCGTATGCCAATAGTACCCAGACCGCGCGCGCTATCTGCTTGGTCGATGTGCTTCTGGGCTGCATCGGGCATGCGGGCGGCGCGCTCAATCCACCCACGCCGCTTGTGTTGGGCGACCTTGATCCCATGCGCTTTGCGACGCCGTCGGTGCCGCATGGGCCCAAGCTGGGGTCCGAGCGCTATCCGCTCGTCGATCCCGAGCGCGGCCTGTGCACGACCATCGGCCAGTCGATTCTGGCCGGGGACCTGCGCGGGCTGATCGTTTACGCCAGCAATCCCGGCGCGGGCTATGGCAACGCCGGTGCGTGGCTATCGATTCTGGAACAGCTTGACCTGCTCGTGACCGTTGATATTCGCTGGTCCGAGACGGCGCGTGCTTCTGACTTCGTGCTGCCCGACGTGACGTATCTGGAGGCTGACCGCGGCGTGGGAACGGTGACGGGCGCCAACGATGCGCGCGTGTTCTACCGCAACGCCGTGCTGCCCGTGCAGCATGACGACACACGTCCCGGTCGGGAGATTTTTGCCGGTCTGGCGCAGGCGTGTGGCGTGGGCGAGTACTTCCAGTTTACGTCTGACGATCTGGCGGCTGCCCAGGTGGCGCCTTTTGGGATCGATCTGGACGAGCTCATGGAGCGCGGCTGGGCCGATACGGGCATGGCGCTGCCGACGCGCACGGGTGAGCCGGTGATTCCGCTTGCCGGCGGCAAGATTGCGCTGGCAAGCGACATATGGGAGCGAGCCGGCATGGGTCGTGTGCCCGACTGGATCGCTCCCATGGTGGAGCCCAGCCCGGGGATGTTTCGCCTCATTAGCGGCA
>USCS01000178.1 GCA_900552875.1 uncultured Collinsella sp.
GCCCCAGCGAGCGGCATTTTATTGGTGGGGCGTGTCGTGTCGCCAACGGCGGCATGCCGCCTCGCCGCGCTAGTTGCGTCTGCCGCCTCCGTTGGCGCCCTGACGCCCCTGTGCCGCGCGATTGCGACCGGCAGTGTTCTGCGCGCGGGACATACCGCCGTGACCCTTGCTGCCCTTGGGCCCCTTGCCGGCGGCGCCACCGTGGGCCTTGCCGCCCTTCTTGCCGGTGCCATGCCCACCGCCGGCAGACGTCTCGCCCGGGCGTGGCGGCACGGGGCGAATCAGGCAATGCTTGGTGTAGCCGATCAGGTCGCGGCGGCCAGCCTTTTCCAGTGCCTCGCGTACCAGCTTGTAGTTCTCGGGCTTGCGATACTGGATAAGCGCGCGTTGCATGGCCTTCTCGTGCGGGTCGCGCGCCACATAGATCGGCTCCATGGTGCGCGGGTCCACGCCGGTGTAGTACATGCACGTCGACATGGTGGACGGGGTGGGGTAGAAGTCCTGCACCTGTTCGGGCATGTAGCCCATGTCGCGCACGGCTTCGGCAAGGTCCACGGCTTCCTTCATGGTTGAACCGGGGTGGCTCGAGATCAGATACGGCACAACATACTGCTTGAGTCCATACTCGCGGTTCAGGCGCTCAAATTTGCGGCAGAACGCATCGTAGACGGCTCGGCTCGGCTTGCCCATCACGGACAGCACCGCGTCGCTCACGTGCTCGGGTGCCACGCGTAGCTGGCCCGAGACATGGTGTTCCAGCAGCTCGCGTAAAAACTCGTCCGAGGCATCGGCCATGGTGTAGTCAAAACGGATGCCGCTGCGCACGAAGACCTTCTTGACGCCCGGCAGCTGGCGCAGGTCGCGCAACAGCTGCGTGTAGCCGCTTTCGTCGACCACCATGTTCTTGCATACGCTCGGCCACAGACAGCGCTTGTTCTTGCACACACCGTGCTTGAGCTGCTTGTCGCAGGCGGGGCGGCTAAAGTTGGCCGTCGGTCCACCCACGTCGTTGATGTAGCCCTTAAACTCGGGATCGCGCGTGAGCAGCTCGGCCTCGCGCATGATCGAGTCGTGGCTGCGCATCTGCAACACGCGGCCCTGGTGGAAGGTGAGCGCGCAAAACGAGCACTCGCCAAAACAGCCGCGGTTGGAGCTAATGGAAAACTTGATCTCAGCAAAGGCCGGCACGCCGCCTGCCGCGTCGTAGTCGGGATGCCAATCGCGTGCGTAGGGGAGTTCGGCCACCTCGTCCATCTCGTCGGTGGTGAGTGTTGCCGACGGCGGGTTCTGCACCACGTACACGCTGTTGGGATATGGCTCTACCAGGCGATGCCCGGTGATGGGGTCCATATTCTGCTGCTGCACGTTAAAGCTGCGGGCGTAGTTGAGCTTGTCGGCGGCAAGGTCGTCCCAGCTGGGCAGCAGGTCGTAGTCGTAGACCTCGTCGAGCGAACCCGTGCGGTAAACGGTGCCGTTGATATAGGTGATCTGATCGACGGGCAGCCCCGCGTCGAGTGCGTCGGCGATCTCGACAATCGCGTGCTCGCCCATGCCGTAGATGAGGATGTCGGCGCCCGAGTCGAGCAGTACCGAGCGCTTAAGCTTGTCCTGCCAGTAGTCGTAGTGGGCCAGACGGCGCAGGCTCGCCTCGATGCCGCCGATGATGATGGGAGCGTCCTTAAACGTCTGGCGGATGAGGTTGCCGTAGACCGTGACGGCGCGATTGGGACGGCGCCCCTCCTCGCCGCCGGGCGTGTAGGCGTCGGTGTGGCGGCGATGCTTGGTCACCGAATAGTGGTTGACCATGGAGTCCATGTTGCCGGCACTGACGAGAAAGCCCAAGCGCGGCTCGCCGAGCACGGTGATGCTGGCGGGGTCGGTCCAGTTGGGTTGGCAGATGATGCCCACCTTGTAGCCGTGCGCGTCGAGTACGCGGCTGATGATGGCCATGCCAAAGCTGGGATGGTCCACATAGGCGTCGCCGCAGATGTAGACAAAGTCGCACTGGTCCCAGCCGCGTGCATCCATGTCGGCTCGACTGACGGGGAGGAATTTATCGCGGCCCGGGCGCCAGGGGCGGGCGGGCGTCGCTTGGGAATGCTTGGCGCGGGCGACCGTGGCCTGCGCCTTGCCGCCGCGCTTTTGCTGCTGGCCCTGTTTGCCCTGCTGACTGCGCTGGTTGTTCTGAGCGTGCTGAGGCTTTTTTGCCACGATCCCTCCCGGTGTCTGTATGCTGCACGTAATTGTAACCAGTCTTTTTGGGGCGGGGCTAAAAAGACTGGGGGAGTACATGAGCTGGTGAGTGAGAGCGTCGCTGAGCCAGTCGTTTGTTTCCAGACTGTGTATCTGCGCGTTGGAGAACCCGTCTCGCGCGCACGCCATGTTGTCAATGGGTTACAGTATGAACGGCGGCTATATTTCCGCCAACGCACGAGAGAGTCGTCAACAAGGAGGATGCACGACGATGCAGCGTGCCAAACAGATATCGGAGTCTATTGAGCTGGGCATCATCTTGGCGCTCGCCGGTGGCTTTATGGACGTGTATTCGTACATTGGGCGCGACCATGTTTTCGCCAACGCGCAGACGGGCAACATCTTGCTGGTGGGCGTGAGCATCTCGGAGGGCAACTGGGCGCTGGCGGGGCGCTATTTCTTCCCCGTGGTGTCGTTTGCCGTGGGCATTATGCTTGCCGACCTGGTGCACGAGCGGTTTGGCAGCGTGATCCACTGGCGTCAGGTGACGGTGTTCTTTGAAGCCGTCATCTTGCTGGGCGTGAGCTTTATCCCCGGTGGCGGTTACAACCTGCTCGCCAACTGCCTTACCTCGTTTGCCTGCGGCATGCAGGTCGAGAGCTTCCGCAAGATCCACGGTCACGGCATCGCTACGACCATGTGCATCGGCAACTTGCGCAACGCGCTGCAAAACGTGGACGATTACATCATCACCCACAGGCGCGGCTTTTTGGAAAACGGCCTGCTGTACTTTGGCGTGATCTTTACCTTTGTGTTTGGCGCCGTGTTGGGCAACTGGTGCATTGAGCGCATGGGCCTGCATGCCATCGTCGTGGCGAGCTTGCTGCTGTTTGTCGCGTTTGCCATCATGTTTATCGACCGCGAGCGCGACTTGCGCTTACGCTGGAAGGTTGCGGCCGAGGCTTGGAAAGAGGGCTGCCGAAAGTAACCGAATGCGGCAAAGGGGCTGTCCCTTCGCCGCATTATTTTTCATCATCTGTTGAAACGCTTTAAATAGTTTGACGTTCTCACGCGTTTTTTGTTTCAAAAGCGTTAGGATGGGACTCATAGCGTGGGGCGTAATGGGTGCCCCGCACACGATGGGAGGCTATCAATGGCTAATCGTTTCGTTCTCAATACCATCTCTTATCATGGTTCCGGCGCCATTAAGGAGATCCCCGGCGAGCTCCAGCGTCGCGGCTACAAGAAGATCTTCGTCTGCTCCGACCCCGATCTGGTCAAGTTTGGCGTTACCGCCAAGGTGACCGACGAGCTCGACGCTGCCGGCATCGCTTGGAGCCTCTACTCCGAGATTAAGCCCAACCCCACCATCCAGAACGTCAAGGACGGCGTCGAGGCCTTCAAGGCCGCCGATGCTGACGCTATCGTGACCATCGGTGGTGGCTCCTCCATGGACACCGCCAAGGCCATCGGCATCATCATCAACAACCCCGAGTTTGCGGACGTCCGCTCTCTGGAGGGTG
>USCS01000179.1 GCA_900552875.1 uncultured Collinsella sp.
AGCGCGGTAAGCGCGGCGGCCAGGGTGCGACATATAACTGAACGAAGGACAGTGGCAGCTCTCACATGCAATCCTAACGAATCGAGACATTACCGCATAAGGATACCAGCTCAGCCTGCCCAGCCGGCAGCGGCACCGCTAAACGGTTCCGCCCGGCAGTTGGGGACAGTCCCTTTCTGCCGGCACAAAAGGAACGTCCCTAACTGACGGTTGTGGGACAATACCGAGCGAACGTGATTGGTTGTCCGTGGAAAGGGTCGCGATGAAAAAGCTCAGGACGCTTGATGACGTGTTGCGCCAGGCGGGCTTCGTGCGCATTACGGAGCTGTTCCTCGTTTTCTACCTGCTGTGCTCGACGGCCGTCTGGCTGTCCGAGCCCACGACCCTCACGTTTGGCGATGGCCTGTGGTTTAGCTTTGAGACGGTCTCGACCATCGGCTTTGGCGACATTCCGGCCGAAACACCGGTTGCCCGCGCCATTACCGTCATTCTGAGCGTTATCAGCATCTTCTACATCGCCATGCTCACGGGCGTGGCGGTGAACTACTGCAATACGCTTATCAAGATGCGCCAAAAGGACACCATGGCGCGCTTTATGGATGATCTGGAGCATTTGGAAGAGCTCGATCGCGACGAGCTTGCCGATCTTTCGCGTCGCGTGCGCGAGTATCGTCGACGCCAGCGCTAGAACGGGCGCCGTGCGTCACAACAGGGAGACAAATATGAACATCACCGTGTACCTGGGTGCCAACACTGGCAATGACCCGGCGTTTCTGCCCGCGGTGCAGGAGCTGGGCAACTGGATTGGCGCCAATGGACACGCGCTGGTATACGGCGGGTCCAAATCGGGCCTGATGGGCGCGCTCGCCGATAGCGTGCTCGATGCTGGCGGACACGTGACGGGTGTGGAGCCGAGCTTTTTTATCGAGGCCGAGTTTCAACATGACGGTATCGACGACCTCATCGTGACGAGCGATATGGCGGAGCGCAAGGCCAAGATGATTGAGCTCGGCGATGCGTTCATCGCCTTTCCCGGTGGGACGGGCACGCTCGAGGAGATTGCCGAGGTCATGTCCGCGGTGTCGTTGGGGCACCTGAGTGCTCCGTGCATCCTGTATAACCTGGACGGTTACTACAACGACCTCAAGGCGCTGCTCGGGCACATGATCGATAAGGGGCTTTCGAGCCTGAAGCGCCAGCACGGCATCTACTTTGCTGACGATTTGCGCGAGATTGCCTCGATTATCAACGGATAAGTCTTGAGCCTGCTCCACTTTGGCTCCCAATGGTGCCGTTTGCGGCGCAGACGGTTAGCTCGTTCGGGCAACGCTCGCTCTACAATAAAACATAACTATGTCGACTTTGACCGCGGGAGGACCCGATGGATAACCTTGCCAAACCCACAAACCGCGCGCTGTTTTTAGTTAGCGTTGCCGTGACCGGTGCGTTCGCAGGTGCCGCGGTCTGGCTGTTCTTTTTTGCGATGGAGCACGGTATCGACTATCTGTGGACCGAGATTCCGCACGCGCTGGGCGTCGCTTCGCCCGAGCTTGCCAGCGGCCCGTTTGGCTTTTTGCCGTACCCGTTTTTTGTCTGCTTGCTGGGCGGTCTGTTAATTGGTCTGTACGAAAAGATGACAGGCACCAAGACCGATGACCTCAACCAGGTGATGGCTAAGGTTAAGCAAGACGGGCGCTACCCGTACGACAACCTGGGCAAGCTTTCGCTCGCGGCATTGCTGCCGCTGCTGTTTGGCGGAAGCATTGGACCGGAGGCCGGCCTGACCGGCGTTATCGCGGGTCTGTGCAGCTGGGTCGGCGACCGTATGCGTCGCTTTGGCGCCGAGTTTAGGGAGCTCACGCTGCTAGGTACCCAGGCTGCCCTGACGGCGCTCTTTACCGCGCCCGTCTTTGGCTTTGTGGCGCCGCTTGCCGGTAGTGCCGACGGCGACGAGGGCTCCGCGTCCGGCGAGATCACCATCAAGCTGCCCAAGGCGCAAAAGACCGTGGTTTACGGCATCGCGATTGCCGGCGGCCTGGGCACCTACCTGCTGCTTGGCCAGCTTGTGGGCGGCGGCATGGGCATGCCCAGGTTCGAGGCTGCCGTGGTGGGCAACTTGGAGCTTACCTGGCTCGTCCCTCTGTCGCTGATCGGAACAATCTGCGGCTGGCTGTACTTTGTCTCTGAGCACGCGAGCGAAGCGCTTGCCCATGCCATAGGGGAGCGTCCTGTCGTCAAGGCCATGCTAGCCGGTCTGGCGCTCGCCATCTGCGGCACGGTCCTGCCCTACACCATGTTTGCCGGCGAGACCCAGGCCGACGTGCTCATGGAAACCTACTTGACCATTCCCGCCGGCGTGCTTATCGCGACCGGTCTGGTCAAGGCCATGCTGACCCCCGCCCTCATCAACCTTGGTTGGCGCGGCGGTCACTTCTTCCCGGTTATCTTCTCGGGCGTAAGCCTGGGCTACGGACTGGCCATCCTCACCGGCGCCGATCCGGTCTTTTGCGTCGCCGTCTGCACGGCATCGACGATGGGTGCGGTCATGCGTCAGCCGGTCATGGTCGTGGGCCTGCTGCTCATGTGCTTCCCACTCAAGGGTATCGTCTGCATGATCATCGCGGCCGTCATCGCCGCCGGCATTCCACTGCCCAAGCCGCTGCGCAAGTAGCACGGCTTTATCGCGGCACAATGCTCGGAGGATAAGAAATGATTCTGTACTTTAGCGCGACGGGAAACAGCGAGCATGTGGCGCGCCGTGTTGCAGCGGCAACGGGCGATAAGGTCATGTCGATTGAGCGCTTTGATGCCGAGTCCCTTCGTCTTGCCTTGGCGGGAGGGCCCTGTCAGCTTGGATTTGTTGCCCCGGTGTATGCCTGGGGCTTGCCGACGCCAATGATCGAGTTTTTGAAGACTGCCGACCTGTCGATTGCCGTTGGCGGCAAGGGCAGCGGGCAACCTTATACGTTCTATGTCTCAACGTATGGCTCGACGACCGGCCAATCGGCGAAGTTTGCCCGCGATTTGCTGCGCGAGCGTGGGCTCGAGCTGGACGCGGCGATGAGCGTCAAGATGCCCGATACCTGGACGCCTGTTTTCGACCTGTCAGATCCTCAAAAGGTCGAGAGCATCAACAAGGCTGCCGAGGCGCAGATTGATGCCGTGGTCGAAGCGGTACGGGCGCGGCGTACGGGCAACATGATGCGCCATCGCGTGCCCCTGTTTGCATCGTGCGCATATCACGCGTTTGGGCTGCCGCGCATGCAACGGACGAGCAAGTTTGCTGTCGATGACGATCTCTGCATCGATTGCGGCCTCTGCGCCAAGCGCTGCCCCATGGCGGCAATTGAGATGCGTGACGGGCTTCCCGTCTGGACAAAGCCGGAGTGCGCCGCCTGCCTCCGTTGCCTGCACTGCTGTCCCAAGTTTGCCATCTCACGCGGTAAACGCACGGCCTCCCACGGTCAGTACAAGCATCCCAAGCCCGGCGTGAGGATGTAACGACTACGGGCCTGCTCGCTAAAAGCTCATGGTAAGAAAAAAGCCGCGCGAGGCCGTATATCTACGGTCTCGCGCGGCTGTTGTTTAGAACTTCCTCAGCACGATTGCGATGGTGTTGAGATACTCGAGAGCGCCGGCTTCAACGGCAGCGCGGTCGCCCGCGGCGTACTCGTTGTCGCAGG
>USCS01000180.1 GCA_900552875.1 uncultured Collinsella sp.
CAGTCCCTATTTCACCGCAACTGCGTTAGGGATGTGGGTGTTGGGCGGCTGTCTTCGAGCTGGCTAGTCCTGGGCCTTGATGCTCGGCAGGAGAATCTGGGCGAGGTAGTCGGTCTCGAGTTTGGTCGCGGCGTCTGCCTTGCCGTCTTTGCCGACCAGTACGTTCTTGATCTGGCTATAGGTGTAGCGGTTACCGGTCGTGAGCTCGACAAGCTCAATGGCCGTGTCCATGGGGTAGGTTGACACGGGATTCTGCGTCCGTCCGTTGATGGTCTGGGGCACCACGTACGGATAGACGGGGCCGCTGGCGTAGACGGTATAACCGTTGCCTAGATTGGCCGCACCCAAAACCGTATCGCCCTCATCGGGCGTAAAGCTCTCGCCCTCGCGCACCGCGACGAGCGTCACAATCGGCGTATCGCTGTCGCCGGCAAGATAGATGCATAGCGTGCTGCCATTTTGCCAAGTCTCGACCTTGCCGTACCACTCGACGGGGATATCGAGCTGGTAGAGGTCGGTTGCCTTGTGGCGAGCGTCAGCATCGCGGGCTGCCTGTGCCTTTTGCGCGCTCACGGCATTGACGGCGGCGTCGCGCCGCGCGGTTGCCGCCTGCTGGAGCACCTTGGCGGTGGCGGCGGAGCTCGCGCCTCCCTCCTCGGCATATTTGGCGGCGGCATCGATCTGGTCGTCGGTTACCGTGTCGGCCGAAGGCACCTTGAGCTTAAAGGCGGCCTGGCTGCTTAGGTCCTGTCCGTCGCTCTTGATCGTGACCTGCGCCTTGGTGGTCGGCACGGTATAGACGGTGCCGTCGGCCGCGATGGGGGAGGCAGCGATGGAGAGCGTGTAGTCACCGGGTAGCAGTTTGATGCCACGGCCGTGCTCGTCAACATAGAGTGTTTCGCTCACGGAGGATCCGTCAGAATCCTGGCCACTCACTTGTACGGGAATCTTGGAGCCGGCGGAACAGTCGAGGCCCGCGGCATGCACGCCAATCTGCACCGACATCATCGTGTGGGCATTGGCGGCGACAGCGGCAGCCTGCTCTTGCTGATATCCGTTCCAGGCAGTATAGCCTGCACCGCCGGCGACGAGCGCGACGGCTACAACGCCTGCCACCATCAGATTGCGGCGCTTGGGCGTCATCTTGCGATGGCGGTCTTCGGCTTCGCGCGCCGAGGGAACAGACGGCAGGGGAATATCGCCCATGGCGATGGTCTCGTCCACGGCCGGCGCAGAGCCCAGGCCGGGGAGTTCGCGGGTCAGCGAATCTTCGGCCGGCAAGCTGTCGAGCAAGATGGTTTCCTCGCTCGTGTCGGATTCGGGCTGGTCGTCGGCCTCGCTTTCGGATTCTTCGTGCCCCGCTTCGTCTTCGGTGGGCGCGGCACCACCGTCTTCTGCATTCTGATCATCGGGCTGCGCCTCGATATTCGGCTCATCCTGCATATCAACGCTCGAATCGTCAAACGCAATCTCGGCCAGCGCGATCTGGTCTAGGCTCTCCAGGGCCTCGGCACACGCTTCTGCATCTTGGGCCGCATCCTCGCGGCCCATCGTCTCATCGCTCATATATCCCCCAATGCAATATCGGCTCAACACTGTACCCAAAATCGATGCCATATAGAGCCGCCGCGCAATTTGAAACTCAATTTAATTTGAGAGCAAGCCCGACCCAAAGCCGCGACAACAAAAAGCCCCCGGAACGCGAGCAAATTGCGTTCCGGGGGCTGCGCGAGGCATTGGGTTGAAAGCCTGGCAAGCGGGACTACGCCCAGGTGCCAACGACGAACAACACGTTACTCGGCGTGCGCGTAATCGACCTTGGCGCGGCGAGCGGTGGCCTTCTCCCAATCGCTGGTGCCCTCAAAGACATCCTGCTTGTAGGGGTTGCGGCCGAGCTTCTTGGCGCGGTAGGCGATGTAGATGATGGCGGCGATGTTGGCGATCAGCGCGACAATCGAGACCGCGGTGGCGGCGCCAGCGTCGAGCGTGGAGTGCGTCACAAAGATGGACTCCTCCTGGAAGTAGGGGAACACCTGGGCAAACATGCACCAAATGGCCAGGGTAAAGGCACGGTTCTGGATCCAGCCGCCCTTGTTCCAGATAAAGGCCGCCACGGTGGGGGCCAGCAGCAGCGCAAAGCCGCAGAACCAGGAGTGGGTGGGCAGGCAGTTGTAGGTGTAGCAGAAGTTCCAGATATCGTAGGCGATGATGTAGACCCAGGTCATGTCGGGCCACAGCATATCGGTCTTGTCCTCGGAGGCGTAGACGCTCCACCAACCGGTCATGCAGAAGATGTTGATGAGACCGGCGATGCCGTTGAACACGTTGTTCCAGCCGGCCAGCTGCGTAGCACCTTCGGAGGTGACCCAAGTGGACTGGCCCAGGACAAAGAAGTGATAGGCGCTCTCGAAGTCGGACACGACGGCGATCAAGATGTTGATGGCGACGATCACAAACGGCCACGCGCGGAACCAATGCGCCTTGCCGATCTTGCCCCACTGATACTTAATGGCGATGAAGCCCCAGCAACCGGCCAGCGCCGCGTATACCTTGGCGTAGTGGAACCAGCTGTTCTGGTACACATGGGTGGGGTTGGTGAGCGCCCACTCGGCACCCTGCGAGACGCCGACGGCGATGGCGATGCAGTAGATGGTCATGGCCAGCGGAGCCACGCCAAAGATGATTGCCGCGCCCAGCTTGGTGCGGCGGCCGACCTCGTTGAGCACGATCAGGCCAATAAAGACCATGGCCCAGCCGGCCCAGTGGATAAGGGTATCGCTACCCCAAACATCGAACAGCATGCTGCTCTCCTTTCACACGCCCGCGGCCCCTCTTCTGATCGCGGGCAGTTTGGCCAAATGTCGTCAGTTCTGGGGCTTGCGCTCCGGATACTTGGCGGTGTAGCCCTCGATGTGGAGTGTCGAGGCGATGATCTCCTTGACCGTCTCGTCGGGCACATCGGGGTGCGTACGGATATACATTAAAAGTCCCATGACGAGGGTGTAGAACGTCTCGTAGACATGGTCGATGCGCAGGTCGTGATGGGTGACAAAGTCCACCACGGTGGTGTCGCAAATGTATTGCGCCACGCGCTGGACCACGTTGTGCAGAAAGCCGCCGTAGAGCGCGCCGCTGCTCGAGGTGAGCGTGCTGGGCAGTTCGTGGCCGCTCACGACCAGGCGCTTAAAGAGTGGGGCGACGGTGTCGAGTGCGCCTTCGATGTCGCCCACGGTGCGGCTGGCGTTCCACTGCTCGAGCTCGGCGATAAAGCCGTCGATCGCCTCGTCCATGACGGCGGTGACGGCGGCGTCCATGTCGGCAAAGTAGTGGTAGAACAGCGAGCGCGTACAGCCGGCTCGTTTGGTTACGGCCGAAACCGACAGGTGCGACACGCCTAGCTCGGAGCTTACGGCACGCACGGCCGCCAGGATCTCACGACGGCGCTCGTCGCCCGTCAGGCGCTTGGCGGCGCCGTCGGGCACCGAGGCATCAGTCCCGGGGACGGCATCGACCACAGTGGTATCTGCGCAAACGTCGCTCATGTTTTTGCCGCCTTTCATCCGTTTCTGCTCGACCGTTCGCCTAACAGTCTTGAATATTGTTGACGGTTCGTCAATACTATTTTTGACACAATGTCAACAATGGCGGGTGAACGGCATGGGGG
>USCS01000181.1 GCA_900552875.1 uncultured Collinsella sp.
CGTTTCCTATTCGGGCCAAATAAATTGTGTGCGGCCGGCCTCGCCGCCATCGATCAACAGGCTCTGCCCGGTCATAAACCGGTTGGTCACGCCCACAAAGTAGATCCACTCGGCGATCTCTTGGGCAGTGGCCCAGCGCTTAAGCGGCGTGAGCTCCATAATCTGGTTCCACAGGTGCTCGTCTTCCATCACACAACGGTTGAGCGGCGTGACAACGCCACCCGGGTCCACGCTGTTGGCGATGGCCTGCGGCGCCAGACGGTTTGCAAGGTTCTTGGTGTAGGCGATAACGCCACCCTTGCTGGCGGCATAGGCGGGAAACTCCGATCCCGTATGCCCGCTCGCCGACCCCACATTGACCACGGATTGGATAGCAGGCGCCGGCTTGGCGGCAAGCCCCTCCCCCACAAAGGCATAGTGCTCGGTCACGTTGATGGTGCCACGCAGGTTGGAGGCGATGTCGTCGGCCGAATCCTGCGTACCGGCAACGTTCACGATTACCTGGGGTTCAAGGTCACCTGGAAACGATTCCGGCTCGCGGACATCAACGATCAGATGGCGGTAGCGCTCGTGTTCGATCGCCGCCGGCAGCAGATCAAAGCCCACGACCTCGTGGCCCTCGTCCAAAAAGCGCTGCACGCACGCGGCTCCGATACCGCCCGAAGCGCCCGTGATCAAAACCCGCATACTTGCTCCTTAGGCGGTTGCGTGGCGCTCGAGGTACTCAGAACCCACATTCTCGCGCTCCCAGCCGCGCACGACCCTGTAGCCCACGGGGCTCAGGAAGACCTCGCACAGCAGCTCGGCGACAGCGCCGGTCAGCGAGCACATAAGGACCTGCACCCAGGTCCAACCAAAGAACGTGTGGCTCACCACAATGGCAAAGACCAGGTTGTCGATAAACTGGCCAACACCCGTAGACACATAGGAACGGAAGGCGAAGCTCGCAAAGTTATTCTTTTTGAGCATACGGCCGAGCGACTGGTTGAGCGTGGAGTTAACCACGGCAGAAACGAGCATTGCCAGCGAAGAGCCCAGCACCACGTACCAGGTGCCACCGATGGTGGCGTTAAGGGCAGTGTTGACCTCGATCATGCCCGTGTCGTAGTAGGCGCCCCACATGCCGGGCGTGAGCGAGCATGCCCAAAAGCACAGGCTCACGGCCAGGTTGACCAGCAGCGCGAGGATAGAGATTTTGATGGATGCCTTGGCGCCAAAGCGCTTGCAGATCATGTCCTGGCACAAAAACGAGACCCAGCTCACCACAAAGCCACAGTCGAGCGCCAGATACGGTAGGCTGATGAGTTCTTTGTTGGCCAGCAGGTTCATCATGATGACGCTCACGAAAAACAGCGAAACCGTTGCCGCGGGAATGCTCCGCAACAGGACCTTGTAGTCCTCCATGACCTTCTTGATCATTGTGTACTCCTTTGGTTTTAGGTTTAACGAGCAGGATATCGGACCCGAACTGCTCGGACGCCCCGGTCTTGAGACGACGGTGGGTATGATAGCCGCTCACACGGCATCAGGCAAGCAAGCGGCGCGGCAGCCCCGCAGGGCCACCGCGCCGATGCGTTAAAAGGCCACGTTGCCAAACTCCGACAGGATAAGGTCGGGGTTGTGGTCGGTTGCCCAATCCACGTTCCACGGGCTCGTGAACAGCAGCAGCTTACCACCGCGCATGTCCTCGACACGCAGCGTGTCGCGCGTGAGCGAAAGAGCCGGGATATCGATGCTGTCGGGGTCGTTCTGGATCCAGCGGATGTCTGTATAGGGCAGCGGCTGGCGACGAACCTCAACACGGTACTCGGCCTTGAGGCGGCGCTCGAGTACCTCAAACTGCAGCACGCCGACCACGCCCACGATGACGCTCTCCATGCCGGCACCCAGCTCGCGGAAGATCTGGATGGCACCCTCCTGGGCAAGCTCCTCCATACCCTTGACGAACTGCTTGCGCTTGAGCGTGTCGACCTGCGTAATGCGAGCGAACATCTCGGGGGCAAACGTCGGGATCTGCGGGTACTGCACGTGGCGCTTGCCGGAGCACACGGTGTCGCCGATGCTAAAGATACCCGGGTCGAACAGGCCCACGATATCGCCCGCGTACGCCTCATCCACGATGGCGCGGTCATCGGCCATCATCGACGTGCCCGTGGCAAGCTTGAGCTTGCGGTTGCCCTGCACGTGGAAGGCGTCCATACCGCGCTCGAACTTGCCCGAGCAAATGCGCACAAAGGCGATGCGGTCACGGTGGTTCTTGTCCATATTGGCCTGGATCTTAAACACAAAGCCGCTAAAGTCGTCGCGGCAGGGATCAACCGGCTCGCTGGTGAGCGTATCGGTATAGGCGCGCGGCGTCGGGGCCAGACGCAGGAACTCCTTGAGGAAGGGCTCCACGCCAAAGTTGGTAAGCGCCGAGCCAAAGAACGCCGGGCTCAGCTTGCCGCAGGCCACGGCATCCAAGTCGAGCTCGTCGCCGGCGCCATCGAGCAGCTCGATGTCGTCCATCAGGTTCTTATGGTTCTCTTCGCCAATAAGCTCGTCCATGGCGGGGTCGCCCAGCTCGGCCTCGACCTCGGCGACCTTCTTGGTGGCGTTGGCGTGACCGTCGCCCTCAAAGGCAATGACGCGACGGGTCTGACGATCGAACACGCCGCGGAAGTTGCGACCGCTGCCGATTGGCCAGTTCATGGGATACGTGTTGATGCCCAGGACGTTCTCGATCTCTTCCATTAGCTCAAACGGATCGCGAGCCTCGTGGTCGAGCTTGTTCACAAAGGTGAAGATGGGAATGTGGCGCAGCGTACAGACCTTAAACAGCTTTTTGGTCTGGGCCTCGACACCCTTGGCGCCGTCGATGACCATGACAGCGGCGTCGGCGGCCATAAGGGTACGGTAGGTATCCTCCGAGAAGTCCTGGTGGCCGGGGGTATCGAGGATGTTGACGCAGGCGCCGTTATAGGTGAACTGCAGCACCGAGGAGGTAACGGAGATACCGCGCTCCTTCTCGATGTCCATCCAGTCCGAGACGGCATGCTTGGCCGAGCTCTTGCCCTTGACCGAGCCGGCAGTCTGGATGCTGCCGGTATAGAGCAGCAGCTTCTCGGTAAGCGTGGTCTTACCGGCGTCCGGGTGGCTGATGATCGCGAATGTGCGGCGCGACGAGATTTCATCCGACAGGCTTGCCATGCGGATCCTTTCTTGCATTGAGTGCATTACGTCGTTGTAACCGCACTATTGTAGCCGCGAAATGCTGCAGCAGGGCACCTATCAGGACAAATTCATCAGTTGGGGCCTAGGTAGCAGTCGATGGCGGCACTCCGCAGTAGTTCGTCTCAATCTGTAACATCTAGACGGGTTTTGAACCTCTACCTGTTACAGATCGAGACAAACGGATGGGCCTGCCGGCAAAATCTCAATCTGTAACAACTATCTTCCAAAACCAGCCCTTAATGTTACAGATTGAGACAAACGAACGGATCCGCCGGCAAAATCTCGAACCGTAACAGTTAGCCGCCCAAAACCGCTCCAGATGTTACAGATCGAGACAAAAGGACCGGCGGATAAACAACATCTTAATCTGTAACAACTAGCTGGGAAATTCGGGTCTTGTTGTTACAGACTGAGACAAACGGTGGCCGATCATTCCGATTTCCCTCTTG
>USCS01000182.1 GCA_900552875.1 uncultured Collinsella sp.
CTCCGGCGCCGTTATCGAGCCCTTCCTCGAAATCTTCGATGACTGACTCGCGACCAATGAGCATCGGAGGCCGCTTGCCAGCCGTGGGCTTAAAGGGATTTGGATTCATGTCGGCCTCCTCGGATTGGCAAACCCTGGCAATAGTTATACTAACTTATACCGAGTTATACCAATAGCATATGACAAAGGAGCTGTCCCTTTGTCATATGTGGCCGAAAAACTCGACGTCTGCTGCTCGCCAGGGACGGAAGGTGGCGGGATCGATCTTTACGTGCGCCGCGGCAGGCACGTCGCACCATTTGACCGTGTAACCGGCGCCGTGAGAGCAAAAGACCGAATCGGGCGTGTTGGGCAGATCGGCCTCGGGCTCATAGGCAGCCGTCTCGATTACGCGCTCGGCATCATGGCAAGCCGCATAGCCGGCGAACTCTAGGTACAGATGTCCGCGACCGCTCGTGTAGGCAGCCACCTCCAGCGCGTAATCCTGCACCTCGGATGCCGGTACGCGACCCACAAGCTTCGCCCGGTCGCCCGCCATCGTCGGCGGCTCGTACTCGGCACCCATGCGCGTGGCATCCGAGAGCGCCCGGCCCACGCACTCCCCCGGCACCTCGAGCTCAAAGCAGTACCACGGCTCCAACAGCACCGCCGCGCCGGCCTCACGCGCCTGCATCAAACCCTGGCGAATCGCGCGGTACGTGGCCTGGCGAAAATCGCCGCCCTCGGTGTGTTTGGCATGCGCACGGCCGCCCGTGAGCGTAATGCGCACATCGGTGATGGGCGAGCCGGTCAGCGCGCCCAGGTGATCGCGCTCCATGGCGTTGGTGAGCGCCAGACGCTGCCAGTTAAGATCGAGCTCGTCGGTCGAGGTCACGGTGCCAAACTGCACGCCCGAACCCGCTGGCAACGGCTCCAGGCGCAGATGCACCTCGGCATAGTGGCGCAGCGGCTCAAAGTGGCCCACGCCCACGACCGGCTGCGAAATAGTCTCCTTATAGAGAATGCCGCCAGACTCAAACGCAACCGAAAGGCCAAAGCGATCGGCCAATACCCGCTGCACGACCTCGAGTTGCACCGCTCCCATGAGCTGCAGATGTATTTGTTCAAGATGCGTATTCCAGCTTACGCCGAGCATGGGATCTTCGTCGGCAAGCTCGGCCAGCGCTTTGAACACCGCATGGACATCGTGTTCGCCTGGAAGCACCGTATAGGTGAGGACCGGCGCAATGACAGGTGCATCGCCCGCGGGCTCCGCGCCCAGGGCGTCCCCCGGGCGAACGTGCGCAAGGCCCGTCACGGCACAAATACCGCCAGCAGCAACTTCTTGGGCAAGCTCATACTTCTCGCCGTTATAGATGCGTACCTGATCGACCTTCTGCTCCCATGCCTCGGCACCGGAACGTCCGCCAATCATCTGCTTGGCATGCAGTGTGCCGCCGGTTACTTTAACCCATGCCAAGCGCTCGCCGCGATCCCCGAGGCTCACGCGGTAGACGCGCGCGGCAAACTCCGGGTGCCATGCCTGTTCGCGCATCAGCGCGCATATACCATCCAGCAGCTCGTCCACGCCTTGGTCCTTGAGCGCCGAGCCGGCAAAGCAGGGAAAGAGCTTACGCTCGGCAACCATGCGCGACAGCGTCGCGACGGAAAGCCCGCCCGCCTCAAGAAACTCCTCGAGCGCTTCTTCGTCTAACGCGGCAGCGTCCTCCTGAACGGCCCCGCCCGCCAGCAGCTCGCCGGCATCCAGACAGCCTTCGGAAAGACGCTGCCCAAGCTGGGCCAGCAACGCATCGCGACCAGGGTTCTCAAGATCGATCTTGTTGATAAAAATGAACGTAGGTATGTCATAGCGCGCAAGCAGGCGCCACAGGGTTTCGGTATGCCCCTGCACGCCGTCGTTGGCGCCCACAACCAAAATCGCGTAGTCGAGTGCGCGCAGCGTGCGCTCCGCCTCGGCAGAAAAATCGACATGTCCCGGCGCATCCACGAGCATGACGTGAGTATCGCCATGGTCGAGCACAGCCTGCGACGAGAAGATCGTAATACCGCGCTCGCGCTCAATCTCGTTCGTATCCAGATGCGAATCGCCATTGTCCACGCGGCCGCGCTTGCGAATGCGGCCCGCGTTGAATAGCATGGCCTCGGCCAACGTGGTCTTGCCGGCATCGACATGCGCCAAGATTCCAACGACCGCTTGCTTCGACATGGCTCTCCTCTTATTGCAAGCCCATCGCACGCGGCAACGGGCGTCCTCATTCCACACTGGATGATACAATTTACGGGCCGGCGGGCGAAGCGGGCCCTATCCCCCGACCGAGCTCATCGCCCTGCGTTGCCGCGCGGCGATTTTCGTAGGTTCGCGCCTTGCGAAAGCCGGCTTGCAAAACAGTCAGCGAACGAAAATGGCCCCACCCGGGGCCATTTTCGTTCGTGCAAATTGTTGACACGCGTCCCCGCTCTTATGCCTCACGCAGCCAGTCAAACGCCACGCGCGGGGTGCCGTCGGACACATACACGATGCCGGCGCGCTCAAACCCCGCCTTAATACTCGCACCCTGCATGGGCAGGTTATCCTGATGCGTGTCGATACGCAGGTGATCGGCACGCTCTTTGGCAAAGGCAAACATCGCGGCCGCGATACCGTGCGCGGTGCCGTCGGACGCCACACGGTGCAGCACGGCGTACGGAGTGTCGCTGCGCCATTGCCCGTCCTCAATTACGTCATAGCACTCGTCCGGGCCCGGTAAAAAGGCAAACGTCGCCACCACGCGGCCGTCGACTTCACACACATAGCTGCCACCGGCGGCGATATCGGCAGCCAGCTGCTCGGCAGAAGGCGTGCCCTCGGGCCACTGCGTGGCGTTGCCATGCGCGCGCATAAAGGCGCGGGCCGTGTCATAGATAGCCATGACGGCGGGAATGTCGGTATCGAGGGTTTTTCTGATCATCACGCGGCGACCTCACGTTTATTGGTATCACTTTGATTGGGCAATGATACCAGCGTTTGGAGAGGGGCACGAAGCAGATGGGGAGCAAAAAGCGAGCCGCTTGGTCAAAAGCCAAAAGCGAGTTTTTGGGCGCTGCCACGGGCGGCGATATGAGCGACCTGTTTGCGCGCGAAGACGAGCGCCGCGACGCCCTGAACGCCGAGCGCGACGAGGCCTGGCGCTACAAATCGTGCGAACGCAAAAACCGTTACGACACGCGCGCCGAGGCCGAGGCAGTTATGGCCGACTGCGAAAGCCGCGGGCGGCGCGGTTTGGCCTGCTACAAATGCGAATACTGCGGCGGCTGGCACCTGACATCGCACCCTTGGAAATAGGCACCGCATCGGCACGGCACCGACGGAGCGCCAACCATCGCACGCAAGCTACGGGCGCGGCGGCACCAAGACATCGTAACGAACGGCCTTGCCCGCAAGTTGATAGCTCGGCTTAACACCGGCAAGCAGTGGCCCCTTCACCGGCCGCTTGATAACCAACTTACGCGGGTGCACCGCAAGCGCAGCCTCAACCAGCGTCTCCTCATCGGCGCACGGCTGCTCCAGATGGTGCAAGAGTTGGAATTTCTTTTTAACCGCCGCGCTCTTGGTGCGTCCGGGAAACATGGGGTCCAGATACACCACGTCGGGAGCGGTGAGCTCGCCCCG
>USCS01000183.1 GCA_900552875.1 uncultured Collinsella sp.
GCGCCGCCGTCGCCCGGAGGGTCGCGGAGCACAACGACGCGCCGTTCGCCAAGCGCGAGGGCTCGAGGCGCGAGGTGTTCGAGGAGGTCGAGCGCCCGCTGCTGAGGCCCCTGCCGGCCGAGCCCTTCGAGGTGTGCGAGTGGGTCTACGGCCGCAAGGTCCAGGCCAACTGCCACGTCGCGTACGCCCGCAACTACTACTCGGTGAGCCACCTGCTCGTCGGCTCGACGGTCGACCTGCGCGTCACCGAGGGCAAGGTGGAGGTCTTCTCCGGCGGCGAGCGCGTGGCCACGCACCCCAGGTTCCCGTCCTACGCGAGGAACCGCTACTCCACGCGCGGCTCGGACATGCCCGAGGGCAGGGCGTGGTCGGACTGGGACGCGCCGCGCATCCGCGCCTGGGCCTCGAGGGTCGGGCCCTCCTGCTCCGAGCTGGTGGACAGGGTGTTCGCCTGCTACGAGTTCGACGAGCAGGGCTTCAACGCCGCGCTCGCCGTGCTCAGGCTGTCCAGGCGCTCCACCCCGGCGAGGCTCGAGCGGGCGTGCGGGATGGCGCTCGCGACCGGGAAGAGGTCGCCGCGCTACCGCGACGTCGAGCCCGTGCTGAGGTCGGGGCAGGACAGGGCGCCAGCCGGCGAGGCGTCCGGGGACTGCGGCTACGTGCGCGGCGCCGGCTTCTACGGGGAGGAGTGAGCATGGACGTCAACGCGGAGACCGCCCGCAAGCTCAGGGAGATGGGGGCGGCCGAGCTGCTCGCCGCCCTCTCCGCCCAGGACGAGGCCGTGTGCGCCGGGATGGCGTTCGCCGAGCGCGTCCAGATGGCGGTGGACGAGGCGCACTCCGACTTCATCACGCAGAAGGTCCGCAACCTGACGAGGAGGGCCGGCCTCAGGTACCCCGAGGCCGACGTCCGCTCGGTCGACTTCTTCGAGGGCCGCGGCCTCGACAGGGTGGCGGTGGCCGAGCTCGCGACCTGCGGGTTCGTCGGGCGCGGCGAGAACGTGGTTCTCCAGGGCCTCACCGGCACGGGCAAGACCTACCTGGCCTGCGCGCTCGCGAAGGCCGCCTGCGCCAGGAGGGTGAGGTCGTGCTACGTCCGCCAGCCCGACATCGAGGACCTCTGGCGCGAGAGCCGTGACCGGCCCGGCGGCGAGCGCAAGCTCGTCCGCAAGTACGGGGCGTTCGGCCTGCTCGTGATAGACGAGTGGCTGCTCGACAGGCCGGACACCGAGTTCAGGTCGATGCTGCTGGAGCTGATGGAGCTGAGGTACGGCACGGCCTCGACCGTATTCTGCACCCAGTTCAAGAAGAAGGACTGGCACCCGAGGCTCGGCGGCGGGGTGCATGCCGACGCCATCATGGACAGGATCGTGCACAACGCGGTCTGGGTCGACATGGGCGAGGCCAACATGCGGCAGCGCCGCGGATAGACCGGTAGCAATAAAAAAGCACCGGGGCCAGTGTCGGCCCCGGTGCCCAAGCGCGATATCGGCGGTGCTGTTTCGCGATATTCAACAGTGCTCAAGCGAGCAAATACTCACCCAATCTAAATCTGTAACAACTAGCTGAATTATTCGGTCCTAGCTGTTATAGATCGAGACAAACGGAATAGGCCGGGTCAAAAATCTCAATCTGCAACATCTGGTTGGTGGTTTCACCCCTACCTGTTACAGGTTGAGACGATTTGATAGTGGAATCCTCATTTGCGCGTCATATCGCGTAGCGCTGACGCGCTGGTTTCCACAATGACAGGAGGTAAAAGTCCTCCCGCATCGCCTGTTGGCAATCCCGTAGCGCTAGCTAGCAAATGACCTGCGTGTGCTCCTCGATGGCGACACGATCCTCGGCGGCGATACCCGGCTCGCACACCACGGCGTCCAAACTGTCCAGGCGGCAGAAGGTGTAGAAGTCGCGCTTGCCGATCTTGCTGGAGTGGGCGATGAGGTAGCGTGAATCGGCCTTGCTAAAGGCGAGCTGCTGGATGCGGCCCTCTTCCATGTTAGACGTAGACACGTCGCCGTCCAGAATGCCGTTTGCGCCGATAAAGGCTGCGTCGATCCCCAGTGCGCGCAAGGTGTCCTCGGCCGTGGGGCCCACAAAGGCGGCAGTGCGGCGACGGTACATACCGCCCACGAGACACAGGTCGCAGTCTTCGCGCGCCTCGAGCAGATTAAACACCGAAAGCGAATTAGTCACGATGCGTAGGCGGCACGCCGGCAGCATCGAGGCCATCTGCTCAACTGTAGTGCCCGTCCCCAAAAAGATGGTCGAGCCCTCCTCGATGAGCCCAACGGCGCGGCGCGCGATCTGCAGCTTTTCCTCGGCATGCTTAGTGCGCTTTTCACTGTGCGAATACTCATGGCGCAACATAGCGTGCGGGCGACTCTGCGCACTACGGGCGCCGCCGTGCACGCGCTCGATCTCGCCCAGGCTTGCAAGCTCCTCAAGGTCGCGACGGATCGTCATGTCCGAGACACCTAACGCATCCGAAATCTCCTTAACCGAAACCGTGCCCTGCTCATCGAGCAGCTGACGAACCTTATCCTGTCGCTCTGCCTTAATCACGATGAATCCTCGCCGTTCTATGCGTGCATATCATTCAAACAGTAACGAACAAATTGTATCAGACCCATGCGCGTCAAAAATGAACGCCCGCACAGCTCCAATCATCACTTTTTTGAGAAAAATACCCCCTGCTTTAGTGGGGTGTAGTGATAATCTCGCCTGTTCGCGCTACAGTTTGTCGGAAATACCTCGATGTTAGGAACCAAATGATCACTTCCGAGCTTTTCGGCACCGCGCCGTGCGGTACCCCCGTTCATCGTTACACCCTCAACGGGCCCGAGATCTGCGTTCGCATTATGGACTATGGCGCCACCGTGCTTGGTGTCGATGTGCCCGACATTCCCGGCAACGTGCGCGATGTGGTGCTGGGCTTCGATAAGCTCGAGGATTACTTTGACAACCCCGCCTGCTTTGGCGCAACCATCGGGCCTGTGGCCAACCGCACTGCAGGTGCCACGATCACCATCGCCGGCACGGACTGGCATATGCCGGCCAACGAAGGCGCCAACAACCTACACAGCGATCTTGAGCACGGCCTGCACAAGCGCGTGTGGGACGTTGAGCTCGACGAGGTCCACAATGCCGTGCGCATGACCACCTCGCTTGAGGATGGCGAGCTGGGCCTTCCCGGCAACCGCACCTTTACAGCCGTGTTTACCGTGACGCGTACCGGCTGTTTCCGTATCGAATATGGCTGCGAGAGCGACTGCGCCACGTACGTGTCCATGACCAACCACACGTACTTTAACCTTGCCGGCCATAACGCCGGCATGGACTGCGAGCACTTCTTTGTTGCTAACGCTGCCCACTACCTGCCCATCAACGAGCAGAATATCCCCACCGGTGAAATCGCTCCGGTCGAGGGCACGCCGTTTGACTTCCGTGAGCTGCACCCCGTCGCGCCCGGCATGGAAGCCGACGACCCGCAGATTAAGCAGGCCCGTGGCTACGACCACTGCCTGTGCATCGATGGCTATCAGTACGGCCGTAATCTGCGCCGCGCGATGCACGTCGAGGAGATGTGGACCGGTCGTGAGTTGGATT
>USCS01000184.1 GCA_900552875.1 uncultured Collinsella sp.
GGGAGCAAGCGGGCGCCTGTGAGCGAATATGTTTGCGGCGAAAGCCGCGATGAGCGGTGGGGTGGCGACTAGTTGGTCGTACCGGAATCGTCGCCCGTGCTCGTGCCCGAGCCCGAGCCCGAACCAGAAAGTGCGACCGTCAGCGTAATCGTGCTGTCGGTGGACTGCTTTCCAGTGGGGGAGACGCCCGTAACGGTTGCATCCTCGTTACCGCTTACGGGATTGCCGTTCTGGTCACAGAAGCCAATGTTATAGAAACCGGCGTTGTTGAGCGCGGTAACGGCGGCGGAGATGCTCTTGCCGTACAGGTTGCCCGGGACGGAGGCCTTGCCGGACTTCTTGGCAATGACGACGGTAATCGTGGCGCCGGGCTTCTGCTTGCCGCTGGGGTTCCAGCTGATCACGGTGCCCTCGGTAACCGAGTCGTTCTCCTGGTAGCTCACGTCGACGCCAAAGCCTGCCATATCGAGGGCGTTGCGCGCCTGGGCCTCGGTCATGTCGGTCAGGTCGGGGACGGACGTGGTATCCGGGCCGCTCGAGACCTTGTACGAGATGGTCGTGCCCTTCGCGACTTCCTTACCGGCTTCGGTGCCCTGCTCAAAGACCTGGCCCTCATCAGCCTCGTTGGCCTCCTCGGAGGCGTTGCCCTTCAGGCCAACGCTTGCCAGTGCGGCTTCTGCTTGGTCCTTGGTCAGGCCGACAAGTTTGGGAACCTCAACCTTTTCGGAGGGCTTGGGGCCCTTGGAGATTACCAGGTTCACCTTGGTGCCCTTGGTCTTCTTGGTGTTGCCGTTGGGCGTCTGCTCGGCGACCTTGCCCTCGTCGACATCGTCGTTGTAGCTTTGGTCGATGGTGCCGACCTCGAGGCCGGCTTCCTTGATCAGCTCGACGGCAGTCTGCTGGTCCTTGCCCAGCACATCGGGCACGGTGACCTGCTCGCCGCCAAAGAGTCCTGTGGCAAAGGCCACCACGATGCCGATGACGGCAACGGCTGCCACCACGGCGGCGATGATCTTGTTCTTGTTGGATTTGGGCTTTTCGACCTCGTAGGAGCCGGTGGAGCCCGAAACCGAGCTGCGGGCGGTATTTTGGCCGCTCACGCCCGAGACGGGACGCACCATGGCGCGCGTCTGATCGGAAAGCTCGCGAGTCTTGGTGGCGCCCAGCTCACCGGGGGCACCGATGATGCGCGTGGGCTCCGAGACGTTGACGGCACGGCCCGACAGGTAGCTGTTGAGCACCTGACGCAGCTCGTCGGCGGTCTGGAAGCGGTTTGCGGGGTCCTTCTCCATGCACTTGAGGATGATGCGCTCAAGGTCGGCGTCGACACCGGAGTTGATCTGGCTCGGCGGAATAGGCAGCTCGTTGACCTGCTTGAGTGCGACCGAGATAGCGTCGTCACCGTCAAAGGGAACGCGGCCGGTGGCGCACTCATACATCACGACGCCCAGCGAGTAGATATCCGAGGTGGGGCCGAGGTCCTGACCACGGGTCTGCTCGGGGCTGACGTAGTGGGCGGTTCCCAGCACGTTGTTGTCTTGCGTGAGGTGGCTGTTCTTGGCGCGCGCGATGCCAAAGTCCATCACCTTGATGTTGCCGTCGGGCAGCACCATGATGTTCTGCGGCTTAATGTCGCGGTGGATGATCTCGTGCTTGTGGGCGACCGAAAGCGCGGAGCTGATCTGCGAGCCGATCTGGGCGACCTTCTTGGGGTCGAGGGCGCCGTGGCTCTTGATGCCGCTCTTAAGGTCGGTACCGCGCAGGTACTCCATGACGATGTAATAGGTGTCGCCGTCCTTGCCCCAATCGTAGACGCCCACGATATAGGGGGAGGAGAGGCCGGCTGCTGCCTGGGCCTCCTGCTTAAAGCGTGCGGCGAAGGTCGCGTCGCCAGCATACTGCGGCAGCATGATCTTGACGGCTACCGTGCGGTCGAGAACCTGGTCCTGTGCACGGTAGACGGTCGCCATGCCGCCTGTTCCCACCTTATCCTTGAGGAGGTATCTTCCCCCGAGGACCCTCTGTTCCATTCCTGCTCCTAACATAACTATTCGCTCAACGATGTGTGTAGTACCTACGATGTGGCCGCTGGGGCCGTGTGGCGCGTTGCCGCTAGCTCTTCGGCCGCGGTGCGCCTCGGGTGTCCGATTCAATCATGGGCATCACGCTCCCTGTGCGGCAAGCGCCGCAGTCAGGACGATACCGGCGATCTTGGCGGCCTCGACGTCATGCTTGTCGTAATCCTCCAAGGCCACCGAGATGGCGACCGTGGGTGAATCGTAAGGTGCAAAGCCAACGAACATCGAGTTGACCTTGGTGCCGCCGATCTCGGCCGAGCCGGTCTTGCCGGCGACCTTGACGCCGGGGATTTGGGCATCGGTGCCGGTGCCGGACTGGACGACGGCAAGCATGGCCTGCTTGACCTGGTCGGCCGTGGCGGAGCTGACGGCCTGACCCAGCGAGCGGGACTGCGTGGTCTTGACCACGGTTCCGTCCGGGGCGAGTACCTGGGCTACAAAGTACGGGTCCATGACCACGCCGCTGTTAGCGATGGCGGCGGCAATCACGGCGTTTTGCATGACGGTGGTCTGCGGGCCGGGCGTGTGGTCCATGCCGACAGGCTGGCCGGCGCCGGCCCAGGCGGTCTCCCACTCGGTCATGAGCGACGGGTCGGCCATGATGGAGGCCGCGGAGGTCAGGTCTTGGCCGAGCTTTTGGCCGTAGCCAAAGGCGTTGGCAAACTGTACGAGCGTGTTTGCGCCAACTTCGTTTGCCACCTGGCCAAAGACGACGTTGGAGGACACGGCAAAGGCCTGCTGCAGGCTGATGGTGCCGTAGCTCTCGTTGGCATAGTTGGTGACCGGTGCGTTGCCGATGTCCATGGAGCTGGGCGCCTGGTAGGTGCTGGTAAGGCTGGCGGTGCCGGTCTCGAGTGCCGCGGAAAGCGTAACGACCTTAAACGTTGAGCCCGGCGTGTACAGCGCGTCCATGGCGCGATTGTACATGGAGCCGTCCTCGCCGCCGCCCGTCTGCAGCAGGGCATCGATGTTGGTGTTGTCATAGGTGGGCGAGCTGGCACATGCGAGCACCGCGCCGGTACGCGGGTCGATGACCACTACAGCGCCCTTAAAGCCCTTGAGTGCCTGCTCGGCCGCCGTCTGGATGCGCGAGTCGATGGTGAGCTTGGCGGTGTTGCCCGGCTGGGTCTGGCCCGCGAGCGACGCGATGGCGTTGTTCCAGCTGGAGTAGTCCTTAGAACCGGTGAGCGTGTCGTTCATGACGCTCTCGATGGCGGTGGTGCCATACTGCTGACTCACGTAGCCAACCACGTGCGCTGCCAGGTTACCGTTGGGGTAGGAGCGTACGTAGGTGCCGTCCTCCTGCTGCAGCGACTCGGCCAGCGTCACGCCGTCGGACGTGATGATGGAGCCGCGTTGGATGTACTTGGAGCGGGCGATGGTGTGGTTGTTGGTCGGCATGTCCTGATAGTCCTTGGCCTTGATGACCTGGACATAGGTGAGGTTGCCGATAAGGATGGCGAACAGCGCCGTAAAGGCGAGCACCGCGCGGGTTAGACGGTTGGCGAGCGCCACGCGGCCGAGC
>USCS01000185.1 GCA_900552875.1 uncultured Collinsella sp.
GCCGTCGTGATGACGCGCGAGCCCGATGCCGAGCTGGTTTCGTTGGCGCAGGACAAGGGATGCGCCATCTTGCTGGCCGACGACCCCGTGGAGTTCTTGCTGCGCCTGGCGCATGTATATCGCTTGGAGCTTGGCTGCCTGGTCGTCGGCATTACCGGTTCGATTGGCAAGACGACGACCAAGGACGTGCTCGCTGCCGTGCTCGCCAAGCGTTATCGCGTCTGGGCCACGAAGGGCAATTTCAACAACCTGATCGGCATGCCGCTCACGGTGCTTTCCGCTCCGGCCGATACCGAGGTCCTGGTGCTCGAGATGGGCATGAACCATTTTCATGAGATTGAGCGCCTGTCCCAGTCTGCCAACCCCAATCTTGCCATCGTGAGCAAGATCGGAACCTCCCACATCGGTATCCTGGGCAGCCGCGAGAACATCGCCCGCGCCAAGTCCGAGATTGTCCAGGGCATGTGCGCCGCCGGCGATTTCTCGCCGTTGCTGGTTTTGGGCGGCGAGGACGACTTTACGCCGTTCATTCGCGATACGTTCGCTCAGCCTGCGGGTATTGACGTGATGCTGGCCGGTGTCTCGGTCGACGACGAGGTCCGCGCACGCGACATTCGCGTCGACGACGAGGGCCATCCGGTCTTTACGCTCGACTTTGGTCAGGGCGACACGGTCGATACCATGCTGGCCATTCCCGGCGTGCAGTCCGTGCCCAATGCTGTCAAGGCCGCCGCGGTCGCCTATCGTCTGGGCGTGACACCCGAGCAGATCGATGCTGCCTTTAGGGGCCTTACGATCACCGGTCACCGCCAGGAGATCAAGCGCGCCAAGAGCGGAGCGCGCATCATCGACGACTCCTATAACGCCAGTGCCGAGTCTATGGCTGCCGGCCTCGATTTGCTGTGCTCGCTCATCTGTGACGGTTCGCGCATGGCGATCCTTGGCGAGATGGGCGAGATGGGCGACGAGGCTCCCCGCATGCATGAGCTCGTGGGCGCCTATGCCGCCGCTAAGAAGCTCGACATGCTCGCGTGCGTCGGCGGCGAGCTGGCTCAGCTCATGGCCGATGCCGCACGTATGATGGGTATGGATGAGGACCGCATCCAGGTGTTCTCCGATTATCAGCAGGTGCTCGACCGCATGGGCGGCGCGCTTGAAAATCATGATGTTGTACTGGTCAAGGGTTCCCGTTTTGTTGAGCTCGACCGCTTTGTGGAAGGTGTGTGCTAGCCCATGTTCGGCAATCCCTCGTATCCTACGTATCAGGCCTTTTTGGGACTTGGCATCGCTGCCGCCATTGCGTTGCTGCTTATGCCGTGGTGGATCAAGCTGCTGAAGGTCGAGGGTATCGGCCAGCAGGTCCGAGCCGACGGCCCCAAGCGTCATTTGATTAAACAGGGTACGCCGACCATGGGCGGTGTCATCATCCTTGTCGCGATCTCGCTGACCTGCCTGCTGATGGGCAAGCTCACCACCGAGCTCGTGCTCGTGCTGCTTGCCACGCTGGCCACCGGCGTTCTGGGTCTCATCGACGACCTGACCTCCGTCACGCATGGTCGCTCGCTCGGCCTGACGCCTCACGCCAAGATGATCGGCCTGACCATCATCTGCGTCACTTTTACCGTGCTCGCCGTCAATTGGTGCGGCGTCGCCCCCGAGATTCGTTTTCCCGGCGGCCTGACGATTGACCTCGGTGTTCTTTCGACCACCATCTGCGGCCTTTCGTTCCCGTGGCTCTACATTGTATTTTGCTGGCTGATGATCGCCGGTCTTTCCAATGCCGTGAACCTGACCGATGGTCTGGACGGCCTTGCCGGCGGCACTTCCATGATCGCCATGCTCGCCATGGCCGCCATGGCGTTTTTGCACGGTGACGTGAACCTGTCCATCTTCTGCACGGCGTGCGCCGGTGCCTGCCTGGGCTTTTTGTGGTTCAACTGCTACCCGGCGAGCATCTTTATGGGCGATACCGGCTCGCTTGCCCTGGGTGCCGCTTTTGCCTGCACCTCCATCATTACCAACACCGAAGTCGTTTCCCTCATCATCGGCGGTCTGTTTATCGTCGAGACCCTGTCGGTCATGATCCAGGTTGTCTATTTCCACTTTACGCACAAGCGCGTCTTCCTTATGGCGCCCATTCATCATCATTTCGAAAAGAAGGGCTGGGCCGAGACCAAGGTCGTTATCCGTTTTTGGATTATCGCTGCGGCCTTTGGCGCCGTTGGCCTCGCCCTGTTCTTCCAGTTGGGATAGTGGTCTTTCATGCCTCTTGCTGATGTCTTTAGCTTGCTTGTTTTGGGGCAGGGTAAATCCGGTCTCGATGTCGCCCGTTGGGCGTTGGCTCACCCCGAGCGCGTGAGCGCCACGACCGTGTATGGCGGCGGTACCTCCGAGCCCAATGACGCCACGCGTGCGCTCGAGGCACAGGGCGTGTCGTTTGTCTACGGCACCGAGCAGGTCGAGGGTGCCTATGACGTGTGCGTGACATGCCCGGGTATCTCGGAGTTTTCGGCCTTCTTTAAGGCTGGGCGTGAGCATGCCGCTCAGATTATGGGCGAGCCCGAGTTTGCCTATCGCCTGTCTCCCCAAAATTGGATCGCCATCACGGGCACCAATGGCAAGACAACTACCACGTCGCTGACCGATTATCTGCTCAAGGCCGCCGGTGAAGCCAGCGTGGCCGTCGGTAATATCGGCGAGCCGCCGGTGAACGAGATCGACGGCCGCGCACACAATGAGTGGTTTGTGGCCGAGCTGTCGAGTTATCAGATTGCTACGACCGACGAGCTTCATCCTCGCGTGGCGGTACTGCTCAACATCACGCCCGACCACCTGGGCTGGCACAAGAGCCACAAGAACTATGCGCTTGCCAAGATCAAGTTGTTCGAGAATATGGTCGACGACGACCTCGTGGTTATCGACGTCGAGGATGCCGGCATCCATGAGTTCGATGAGTACATCTACACACCGGGTCGCCGTATCTGCAAGGTCGCTTTTGACGAGCCCGAGGGTGCAGACGCCGCCTTTGTGCGCGACGGTAAGATGGTCGTGCGCCTGAGGGGTGTCGAGACTCAGCTTGTCGCCACGTCCGAGCTCAAGATCTCGGGCCATCACAATGTCATCAATGCCCTATGTGCCGCCACGGCTGCTCTGGCCGTCGGTGCCGATCCCGAGGGCATTTGCCGCGGTTTGGCATCGTTCCAGCCGCTCGAACACCGCGTGGAACCCTGCGGCGAGATCGATGGCGTGCGCTACGTCAACGATTCCAAGGCAACGAACACCGATGCAGTCGAAAAGGCCCTGACGGCGTTTCCCGACGACGATGTGATTTTGCTGCTCGGCGGCCACGATAAGGGTACGCCGCTTGCGGACTTTGCCCGCGTCGTTATGGACAACGTGCGCTCGGTCGTTTGCTTTGGCGATGCGCGCGAGCGCTTTACCGCCGCTATGGACGAGGCCGATGTCGATGGTGACGTGGATATCGCCCAGGCCGATGATCTGCGCGATGCCGTTGACGTTGCCCGCTCACTCTCGAGCCGCGGCGACGTGATCCTGCTTTCGCCCGCCTGCTCTTCTTTCGACGAGTTTTCGG
>USCS01000186.1 GCA_900552875.1 uncultured Collinsella sp.
AATCCGGGTTTGGATTTGAGCCGTTTGTCGTTATTGTTCGGACTCCTCGACTTTGTCGATGGTCCAGGCGGCTCCGAGGCCGCCGGTGGTGTTGCGGCGGATGCGCACGGTCACTTCGTGACGCTCGCCGGCCTGCGTGTAACGCAGCGGGAAGCTTGCACGGTTGCGTGCGGCGTCGATGGTGCCGCGCTCGCGGGCGATCCAGTAGTACTCGCCGACGATGCCGAGCGTGTCGGCGCCGTAGGGGAGATAGGTCGACAGCTGGTGCAGGAGCGGGCCGGGGCAGAAGACCTCGGTTGTGAAATCGACGGGGAAGTCCTCGGGGATGGCCGGCGCTGCGGGCTCGGGGATCGGGGCAACAGCGGGGATCGAGGTCGGTGCGGGAGCGGGAATCTGGTCGCAGGCAGGGACGGGCACGGGCTCGGTGACGGGCGCGGGTTCCGGCGCCTCTTCCGGCTTGGCTGCGGAATCTGCAGGCTCTGAGGTCTCGGGCGCGTCTGCAGCTGCGGTTTCGACCTCAACCTGCGTCGCGTTTTCATTCTCGACGCTTGGCTTTGCCTCAATGGGTGTGGATGCCATGGTGGTGATGCCGGCGTTGGCGTTCTCGGGGTCGTAGACCACTGTGAGCGAGATGGCGGGTTGGGGCGCTTCGAGCTCCGGCGATGCTGCGATGGCGCTCTGCTCAACGGGCTCGACGGTTTGACCATCCTCGGCATCGTCGCCAAAGATATCGCTATTTTGGAGCACGGGCGTCTCGGACTGGCCGGTGGCCTCTTCGGTTTCCGACTCGGGAGCCTCGCCCTTTTCCGCGATGGCTTCCTGCTCGGACATGGCTTCGGAATCAATTGTGGCGACAAGTTCGGTTTCGACTTCGATCGCCTCAATAACGACTTCGGCCTCTGCCTCAGGCTCCGATACGGCCTTGGTCTCAACGACGGGCTCGGACTCGGGGCGCTTGACATGCTTGGGACGCACGGCCTTCAGGTCCTTCTCGCCGCGCTTTTTCTTTTTGTAGGACTGCTTGGCGCCCTTGGCAGCCTTGGGCTTGTCATCGCCCTTGGCAAGGGCGGCGTCCCAGGCCTCGTTGGCGATGACGGTGGCATACAGGCGGCCGCCCTTAAAGACGGTCAGCTTAATGCAGTCGTCGAGCTCCTCGAGCAATTCGCGCGTGGACTCAAAACCCAGGTCGCAAGCAGCCATATCGCCGGCGGCGAGTGCCTCTTCGACCTGCGTCATAAACGTCTGTCTGCCGCATCCAATCGTATCACGAAGCAGACGGTACAGATAGATATGGTTGCCCAACGACAACGTGGGCTTAACTATTGTCTTGCTCATGGCAAATCTCCTCTTTACACACGTAAAGCATCTTACCATCGCCCGGCGTCTGCCATGGCGGCGCCCAAGGCAAACGGGCGCGAACCGTTGTCGATTCGCGCCCGCTGTGCAGGTCGTCTATCTGTGGGGCGAAGCGCCTAGTTGCCCGATGTCGTGCCCTGGCTTGCGCTATCAGACGTTGTGCCAGATGCGGAGTCGCTTGAGCTGCTGGTGTTGCTGCTGTCGGTCGTGCCTGTCCCCGATGTGTTGCCGTTCGTCTGATCGCCCGTGCTCGGCTGCGAGCTGTCAGTCGTTTGGCTTGAGTCGGTCGTGCTGGATTGCGTGCTGCTGTTGGCCGTAGAGGAATCGGTGCCCTGCGACTGGTTTTGAGTGTTCGAAGAAGAATTGGCGGAGGTGGAGCTATCTTGCGTTTCACCCGTCTGCGCCTGCTGGTCCTGCGCCTGGTCGTTGCCATTTGCGTCGTTCTCAGTCGTGCGCGATGACAGAATCGGCTCGGGGCGCGTGCCTAAGCCCTCGCCTGCGGTGGTGATGAGAATGGCACCGGCACAGGCAATGACCGCAACGATCGCAATGGCGACCGAGAAGATGATGACCTTCTTTTGTGTCTGGCTGCGTTCTGCCGCTGCCTTGGCGCGCAGGCTGTTGGGGGCGACGCGGGCCGTGGTCGCGCGTCCCGCAATCTGGCGCATCTCCTGTGTGGTCGCAGCTCCGCCGAGGTGCTCGTCGGCATTGGGCTCAACGGGCTCGTAGACGCCGGCGGGGTAGTCGGCGGCGTGCGTGCCTTTGATGGCCTCGGCGCTCGCGGAGATAAAGTGGCGATAGACCTGCGAGGACACGACGGTGATGACTGAGCTCACGGCGGCGCCAATCACCGAGCCAGCAATGCCGATCTTGGAGGCCAGCGCCACGCTTGTGGCGGCAGCTGCGGCGCCGGCGATGATCTGGGGAATGGAAATATCATCGAACAGGCCTTTTTTAGGCGCGATAGCCATGGTCTGGCCGATGGAATGGTTCTCGTGAACGCCGTTGTTGAGTGCGGCGGGAGTCATGACGCGCGTGCGCGGCGCATCGGTGTACTTGGTCGTCATACGGGGTCCTCCCGGTGTAAATCTGCTTCGTTTCATGTAGCCATCAGGGTACCCATTCAATGTGGAACGCATATGTCGTTTGGCAGATACCATCAACTCATCAATAGCTCACCATGTTGGTGGGATGCGGTTGCGCCCAGTGGTTGAACTACAATAGGGCTTGCTAATTGTTTGGAACGGCAGCTACGCACGGGAGCGTTCTCATGGATCTTCACCTTTCTCAGTCTGACGGCTTTTTGCGTGTTGCGGCGGCCTCGCCGCGGATTCGTGTTGCCGATGTCGAGGGCAATGCCGAGGTTGCGTTGGCGGCTGTTCGTGAGGCTGCCGAGCGCGGTGTTCGTGCGTTGGTGCTGCCCGAGCTTAACCTGACCGGCTATACCGCGGCGGACTTGTTCCATAACCGCACGTTGCTACATGCCTGCGAGGCGGCGCTTGTGCGCATCCTCGACGAGACCCGTGAGCTGCCGATCGTCTTTACGGTTGGTCTTCCCGTTGCGGTAGCCGAAAACATCTACAACTGCGCCGCCGTGTGCTGCGCGGGCGAGCTTTTGGGTCTGACGTCCAAGAAGTACCTACCCAATTATGGCGAGTTCTATGAGCGCCGCTGGTTTGCTCCGGCGCCCGTCGATCCCATGTGGATTGAATTTGCCGGTCAGGGTCCGGTGCCGCTTGCTTCGGGGCTTATCTACCGTTGCTGTGACGAGGGCGCCGAGGACATGGTGCTTGGCGTTGAGGTTTGCGAGGACCTGTGGGTGCCGGCGCCCCCCTCGACCGAGATGGCGCTTGCCGGCGCGACGGTGATCTTGAATCCGTCGGCTTCGGACGAGATTATCGGCAAGGCAGATTACCGCCGTAGTCTCATTTCCAACCAGAGCGCGCGTCTCTACTGCGCCTATGCTTACGCGGACGCGAGTGAGGGCGAGTCCACGACCGATATGGTTTTTGCGGGGGAGAACCTCGTCTACGAAAACGGCTCTAAGCTGGCAGCGACCAAGCTCCTCACCTGCGACATGGCAGTGGCCGACGTTGACCTTGATCGTTTGGTGGCCGAACGTCGCCGCTCGACGACGTGGACGCGCCCGGACGATGCGCCGGAGGCCACGACCGTTGAGTTTTCGTTTGAGGGAACGCTCACCGAAGAGCCCGCCTT
>USCS01000187.1 GCA_900552875.1 uncultured Collinsella sp.
CGCCCGCCCCTGCCTTTGCCGCCGACTCCGATCAGCAGGTCAAAACGGTCCGCGTCGGCTGGCTCGTCAACAACGAGGGCTTCCAGGACGGCACCCCCGGCGAGCGTCTCTCGGGATGGGGTTACGAGTACCTCCAGACTCTGTCGTACTACACGCCCGGCTGGCGGTACGAATACGTCTCCGGCACCTTCACCGAGCTTATGGACATGCTCGAGGCGGGCGAGATCGACCTCATGCCCAACATCTCCTACTCCGAGGAACGCGCCCAAAAGCTGCTCTTTTCCTCGAACCCCGAGGGCACCGAGCGCTACTTCATCTACGCCAAGCCCGATCGCGACGATCTGGCCAAGGGTGACCCCCGAGCGCTCCAAGGCCTTACCATCGGCTGCAACCCCGGCGTTATGCAAACCTTCGTTGGCCAGCAGTGGCTCGCCAACGAAGGCATTACCTGCACCTATAAAGAAATCGACACTGGCGGTGCCCTCTTTGACGCGCTCGCAAACAACGAGGTCGATGCCATCATCATGAACGACACGACCTCGTCGCCCAGCGCCTCCCCCATGTTCTACATTGGTTCGAGCGACTACTTTTTTGCCGTCCCCAAAAGCCGCTCCGACCTGATGGACGACATCAATGCCGCCATGTCGGCAATCGCCCGCGTCAACCCACGCTATATCGACGAAGTCAAATCTAACTACTCGGCCCAAAACAGCGGTTCATCATCGCTCAACGGCCCCGAACGTTCCTGGCTCAAAGCAAATGACAACACCATCACGCTCGGCTACATTACGGGCAAACTCCCCTACTGCAACGAAGACGAAGACGGCAAAATGGAAGGCTCGCTCGCATCGCTTGCGACGACGCTGCACGATAAATTTGGCATTACGGTCAAAACCGTCCCCTTTGATAGCTACAAGATGATGTCAAAGGCCCTGTCAAAGGGAAGCATAGACGTTGCGCTGCCGGTATACCGAGATTACTGGTTTGCCGAGCAAACAGGCGTTGCGCAGTCGGTATCGTTGGGGACCATATCCCTCACCGCCATCCACACCGGCAGCGACCTGAACAAAGACCTTCAGAACATCGCCTGTACCAAATCATCGTTTGTCAACAAAAATGCACTTGAAAATCTGTTCCCCACAGCGACCGTGACCGAATACCAATCCGACAATGAAGTGTTCGACGCCCTCAGGAAGGGAACGGCGCGCTGCATCCTCGCTCCCAGTTCACGTGTAAAAACTATCGGCGACCGTCATGATCTCAAGGACTACGAGACGGTCGAGCTCCCTGACACCTGTGAGCTCTCGTGCTGGATTTCGCGCGGAAAGCCCGAGCTGCTGGGAATCATCAACAAGGGCATCATCAATGCCGGAGAATCGCTCTCCGCAAGCAATTACTCATCCACGTCGTACACGACCCAGGAATCAGACACGCTTCAATTCCTTTTTCGCAACCGCACCGCCATTGCCGCTACCCTCATCGGTATGTTGTCGGTCGGCATCGTCCTGCTCATCTGGGCACTCGTGCGCGCTCGAACCGAGCGCAAAAAAGCCGATGCCGCCAACGCCGCTAAGACGGCATTCCTCACGCGCATGAGCCACGACATCCGTACACCGCTCAACGGTATCCTGGGCCTTATCGAGATCGAGGAATTGAAGGAAGGCGATATCCAGGTCGCCCGCGAAAGCCGTGCCAAGGCGCGCGTTGCCGCCAATCACCTGCTCTCGCTGATCAACGACATCCTCGAGATGGGCAAAATCGAAGACCGCAAGCTAACACTGGAGCATACGCCTTTTAACCTCAAAGAGCTCTGTGACGATACACTGGTGCTGTGCAAGCTCCGCGCGTCCAGTAACGGCATCACAATGCAGGACAATAGTCTGCCGTACGCCGCGGGGCCATACATGATCGGCAGTCCCACCCATATCCGACAGATCATGATCAACCTGTTAGACAACAGCATTAAGTACAACAAGCACGGCGGCTCCGTCACCTTTAGCTCAAAGACCAAGCCACTCGATAACGGGCGCGCGCTCTTTTGCTTTAGCGTTTCGGATACCGGCATTGGTATGACTCCCAAGTTTTTAAAGCATATCTATGAGCCGTTTGCCCAAGAAGGTGACGATGCGCGCAGTAAGTTTCAAGAAACCGGCATGGGCATGCCAATCGTCAAGTCGCTTATTGAACTGATGGGCGGCACGATTGAGATTTCGAGTGAGGTTGGCGTAGGGAGTACGTTCAACGTCCAGATTCCGCTCGATATCGACAAAGACCCTCAGGCAAGAGAACGCGCGGACGAGCAAGCAGACAGCTGCTCGCTTGCCGGCATGAACGTTCTTTTGGCAGAAGATAACGAGCTCAATGCCGAGATTGCCCAGGCGCTGCTCGAAAGCGAAGGCATTGTCGTAACTCGCGCCGCCGATGGCAACGAAGCGGTCGACCTATACGTTGGCCGTCCCGCCGGCAGCTTCGATGCGATCCTGATGGACATTATGATGCCGGACATGGACGGCTACGAGGCGACCCGCGCGATTCGTCTGAGCGAGAAGGTCGATGCAGCCGATATCCCCATCATCGCGCTCACCGCCAATGCCTTTGCCGAGGACGCCAAGGCGGCACACGAAGCCGGCATGAACGCCCATCTGTCCAAACCGCTCGACTTTAACAAGCTCAAAAACATACTCGCCCGCATCAAGAAAAACGGAGCTGTTTCGCTATAGTTTGTGCTCAACAACCATACGCAGTAGAAAGGACGCCAACGATGTTTAGGCCCTTACGTCGAAAGAAACGCGCCATCACCGACGAGGAAGCGCGCGAACTGCTCGCTACCTGCAAGCGCGGCGTCTTTGCCGTCAACGGCGACGATGGCTACCCGTACGCCATTCCCGTCAACTACTTCTTTGACGCCGAGCACGACAAGATTTATTTCCATGGCGCCAAGGCCGGCCACAAGGTCGACGCACTCAAGCGCGATGACAAGGTCTGCTTTACCGTTTACGGCAACGAGTGGTACAAGGACGGTGACTGGGCTCCCTACGTTATGAGTACCGTGGTCTTTGGCCGCTGTCGCCTGGCGAATGACACCCCCGCGTTTATCGAGGATAAAGTCCGCCAGCTCGCGCTTAAGTACTACCCTTCTGCCGAGGAGGTCGAAGAGGAAATCGCCAAGGACATTAAGGGCGTCCAGCTCTACGAGATTACGATTGAGCATCTCTGCGGCAAGCAGATTCAAGAAAAGTAAGCCTCAAAAGCAAAACTCACAAATAGCAATATGGCCCGGTTCCAACCCACCTTGGAACCGGGCCATATGCTTATGAAGCGTCGGCAGCTATGTGCGCAAGCGCCTCGACGAGCTCTTGCGAGCTCACGGGTTTACTCAGGTGCGCGTCCATGCCCGCCTCGCGCGAAAGTCTGCGGTCGTCGGCAAAGGCGTTGGCAGTCGTAGCTAAAATCGGGATGCGCCCGGCGTCGGGGCGATCCAGCCTGCGAATGGTTCGCGTCGCTGTGTAGCCGTCCATCACCGGCATCATCACATCCATAAAAATCGCGTC
>USCS01000188.1 GCA_900552875.1 uncultured Collinsella sp.
CCCGCCATAAGGACTTCCTCGCTCGTGCCGTGGTAGATGGGCATGCTCACGTCGATGGAGGGGATCTCGACCCAACTCATCATGGGGTCGCGGTCAAAGATAAGCTGCTGATCGTAGGGCTCGATCTGGTCGGCGGGAAGCTCGGTTGCCTCGCCGGCAAGTTGCTCGTTAAAGGAGCGAGCCTGCAGCAGAATGCGCTCGCGCTCCTCTTCAGAGAGCGCGTCCACGGTGCTGGACACGGTGCTGATCTGGTTGAACACGCCCGAGGCCTCGAGCCGGTCCAAGATCCATGGCCAAGTCATAAGGCCCACGCCAATAAGGATGATGACGATAGTGATGAGCCGGTCGGCCCAGCGCGGCAGCCGCTTGCGACGGCGTTTGCTTGCCTTTTCTAAATGCTTGGCGCTCTTCACCACCGCACATCGCCTCCAATGATGTCTAAACAAATAATAGCCGATTAACAGGCCCCCACGCCGGGCATGGGCCCGTATTTGAGTTTTCAAAATATCTCGAATCAACTGAGCGATTCGGGATACAATGTTTATAGAAAACGACGCATCCCGCGTAAGTGTTAAGGAGCGCGGGCAGCCTAGTTTTCTAACGTGTTAAACGGCCGGGCTGCAACCCCGGCCGTTCTTATTTGCGCTTGCGGCGCAAACGCCGAGAACCGTCCGCACCGCGCGTGCGCCTACGGACCTTAAACCGAACCTCATACGAGTCAAGAAACGCGATGACGGATGAGTCCGCATCGGACGGTGGAGGCTGCCTGCGTTGTCCAAAAAGAACGGGGCAAACTCCAGCGCGGAGTCTGCCCCGAAAAGAGAGTGGCAAAGCAAGAACGCAGATGGACGAGAAAAGTGTCCGCAAGTCTCATGGCCATCACATCCCACCTGCCAAAGGGATGGGTGAGCGAGCGTTACTCCTGCTCGGACCCCTCAGCCTGCTTACGGCTGCGGATGAGGTGCGCCACGCCGATGCACAGCACCGCGCCACCAGCGATCCAAGTGAAGGTCACGCCGTTAAGACCGGTGAGCGGGAGGCCGGAGCCCTTCTGGTCGGTGACAGTGAGGTGGACTTTGCCGTCAGCGGTTCCAACAGGAGCGCTAGTCGACTGGACGAGATTCTCATCAGTTCCCTCAGCGAACTCGCACCCAGGATTGAAAGAATCGCCGTTAGTGGGCAGCCCATTGTTCGTGATGGTGAACGTGATGCCATCGGCTGCGGAGTTATTGTAGCCAGGAGCGGGCTTAACCTCTTTGAGAACATAGGTGCCTTCGTCGAGGCCGACGACATTGATCTTGCCTTCGCTGTTAGTAGTCAGAATTGCATCATTCTTATCCGACGTCAGAGTACCGTCGGCCTTGATGTACTCGCTGGACCCACTCTCCTGTAGCGTGAACTGAACGCCATCGAGCTTCTTAGGCTTGCCAGCCTCATCCTCGTCGCTACCGACCTTGGTAACATCGATACCATAGGTGTAGTCATAGGCAGGATGGTCAACCGTAGTGCCTTCACCTTCACCGTGCGGGTTGTTGGAGTAGGTAAGCTTTACCGTATTCGTCTGTGCGGTACCGAGCAAACTGCTGAATTCTGACTTGAGCGAACCGTCAGTATTGCAAACCTTGCTAGAGTCGAGCTTGGCCTGGTACTCAACGGTCACCTTAGAGTTGCCATTCAAGACGATACAGTTGTTGCTCTCGTCCTTGCACGCCTTAAGATTACTGAAGCTAACCGTGAGCACGTCGTTGCTATAGGTCGGCTCGTAGCCAGACTTGACCACCTTGTCATCGATTTTGACCGTGACAACAGGCGTCACGTTGTCTTTCTTGAGCTCAGGCGTCATGGATTTGGGAAGATTATCCGTGAAGGTGTACTTGTAGGTGCTGTAAGTGTTGATGTTACCCGCAACGGTACCGGTAAGCTGATAGTTGATAAACTGATCCATGCGGGAGTCAGCGGACTTATTGGGGCTCGTAAACGCATCGGCACCAAACGTAGCGTCATCCGCATCATCCTTGACGGCCTTGGTCACAGTGGGGACTCGCTTCTTGGGAGTTAAGTTCTCAGCGGAGCCACCGACAACGGCGAAAATCGGCGAAGTGAAGGTATCCGTGTTACCCTCGGCAACAGCATTTTGGTTCGTGCCGACACTCTTAGTCACGAAGAGCCAGTAGCCAGTAGCCAAGGTATTAAAAGAGCCGTTACCACCAGCAGTTACCCAACCGTCAGCGCCTTCGGGAATGTTGGCCTTCTCAACGGCAGCAGCGATCTTGTCGAGCACGCTTCCGGCATTGACATTATTGTCCACAACGTCAGACGCGTGCTTATTGATGAACTGGGCCCATGCCTGAGCAGATTTAGCGTCTGTGCCGGTTGGGAAACCATCAGGCTTGGACTCATCAGCACCATAAGCTGCAGTCACTGCGTTCATCACGGACTCATTTGCCCATTCAATGTCGGAGAGCGTCTTGTCGCCAGACCAGACTTCTCCATCCTTGGCCTGCGTGACCTTTGCCGAGAAAATCTTGATTCCCTTAAAGGTCGTATCCTTGTAGATATTCTCCTTAATCGTCACGCTGCCGTTCTCGGCCACCGTCGGCCTACCCTCGGCAAACGCCATACTCACCGGGGCCATAACGCCGCCGAAGCTCAACGCCGCCGTGAGGCCGGCGGTTACTGCCAGGCGTGCGATGTTCTTGCTCATACTCATCTTCTTTTCCTCTGCTTTCTGCTTGAAATCCATTTGATCTAAAACCATCTGTCTGTGTCTAAGCATCTGCTTGGTTATGTCTCGCCCCGCTCTCTGTGGGGCCATTGGCTACTCTGTATGGCTGCCACCTCCCCGCTTGATCAGGAGCGCGACCACGATCAGTGCAGCTCCGGCGACCGCTGCGGCGGCCACGGCGTACATTGCCATATCGCCAGTCGAGGGCATAAAGCCTCCGGTGATAGTGCTAGGGGGCGTGCCGGTGGGCGTGTTGATGAGCGACGCCTCCAGGCTGCCCGTCGACCCATCCGCGCTGTCGGCGCGTAGGGGCGACTCTGCTGTGATGGTGAGCTTGGGCTTGGCGGCGGCCACCTGGTCGACGTCCAGGCCCTCGGCCTTGACCGTCACGGAGCGCGTGCCCTCAAAGGCGGTGTAGCCCTTGGGTGCCTTGAGCTCGCGGACCTCCAGCTTGCCCGAGTCCACGCCCGAGACGGTCACGCGGCCGTCCTCGCCCGTGGTGACGGTGGCCTTGCCCTCCGCATCCCACGTGCCATCGGCCGCGAGCGTGCGACCGCGGTCGTCGGTGATGCTCAGGATCGCCCCGGGCAGCGGCTTGTCGCCGTCGCTGCCGCGCTTGGTGAGCGCGAGATCCCAGGTGTAGGCCGTCGCGTCATCGCTCGGCGTGCGGGTGAAGCCGGCGTCGCCGGACTGGTCGGCAAAGGGAGAGCGCGGGTAGCGCAGGTAGACCTCGTTGGGATTGCCCTTGGCGATACCGTGGTTGCAGGCGCTGTTGAGCGGCGCGTTGCACACGGCGACCACGCGGGCGCCCGCGATGAAG
>USCS01000189.1 GCA_900552875.1 uncultured Collinsella sp.
GAACGCAGTGCTCTACCAAACTGAGCCACAACCCGTTAGCTCGACTATAGTAACAAAGATTTCCGTCGTGTGCCAGAGAAATTTTTACTTCTTTGGCGCTTCAATGCGAACCGTGTTGGGAATGAGCTCCGTCGCGCAGGACCACCAGCCGTTTTGCTGGGCAGCGTCGGCAAGCCTTTCGGCCGTGGCGGCGGTGTCGCAAATGGCAAACGAGCAGGCGCCCGATCCGCACACATCTACAGCAACGGTGCCGTCTTGTTTACGCAGCCAATCGAGAACCGTTTGTATCTGCGGCTCCATCTGCGCGGAAATGACACCTAGGTTGTTATGGATGAGCGCATATGCCGTCTCGGCATCGCCAGCACGCAAGGCAGAAGCTATCGCGCCGGGCTTGTCTGCAGGCACCGGGGCCTCGTCAAAACGTCGATAGGCTTCAATTGTCGAAACGCTTGCCTCGCGCGGCTTGACCAACACGACGGGCGTTGCGGGCAGCACGGGATACTCAGTTGCCAGCACGTCTCCCCCACCTACGTAGAACGAAGGGCTCGCGTGCAAAAAGAACGGGACGTCAGCACCAATGCCCCGCGCAATGTCGTCGAGCGCGGGGTCGGTGCGATCAATTCCCCAGAGCTCCGCCAAGGCGACAATGACCGCGGCCGCATCCGTCGAGGGACCGCCCAAGCCGGCGCACAATGGAATGCGCTTCTCAATCGTCACGCAGATGTTTGCCTCGCGACCATAATGCTCGGCCATAGCAACCGCAGCCCGATACGCCGTATTCTTTTGCATGGGAAAATCTGATGACGGAACCGTCTGGACGGTCAACGCCTGCGCCGGCGTAACCGTCACGGTATCGGAAAGACCGACAGCTGCCATCAGGGAATCGACCCTGTGGTAGCCGCGGTCATCGCGCTCGGTATGAACCCCCAAGTAGAGGTTAATCTTTGCCGGCGCGGAAAGAGTCAGGGACCGATCGGTCACCGCTAGTGCTCCTCGAGCTGATTGCCGAGCGGGGTAAAGATATGCTCGCCGCTCTCGGGGTCGAACAGCTCGACCTGACCGGTGAGGACATCGATATACTGGTAGGACTGACGCGACTTGCGCCCGCGACGTTCGTCAACCTCGACGATAAAGACGGCGGGGTGGACGCTCTTGATGGTGCCCATGCGCTCGACGACGCGGGTGCGGCCCATGTTGGCCTTCACCTTGACGCGATCGCCCACCATATCGGTCAGCTTCTCGTGGATGTCGTCGACGTGATTGACTTCCATCTCTTCCATGAACAGGGCCTCCAGAAGGTGCAATTCAAAAAGGGGATAATACCCCTAAGATAGACAAAACTCTAATACTATAGCACCCTGCTGCCGCCATACGCAAGTAGCTAAATAAGCCCCGTCCCAAATACGCACCAGACGACAACCTCGCATGACCAGTTGTTACGCGGTTTGGTAAAACCGCGTAACCTAAAGGTTGTCGGTGTCCAGGACGATGGTGAATGGACCGTCGTTGACCAAGTCGACTTTCATATCGGCGCCGAAGATGCCATGTGCTACGTGTTCGACATCTTGACGAACAAGCGTCAGGAAGTACTCGTAGAGCTCGTTGGCGACATCGGGGGCGCCGGCATCCGTAAACGATGGGCGGCGACCGTGGCGGCAGTCGGCGAACAGCGTGAACTGCGACACCACGAGCACCTCGCCGTCGACATCGGCAAGCGCCAAGTTGGTCTTGCCGTTCTCGTCCTCGTTGATGCGCAGCCCGCGGAGCTTGCCCCACAGCTTATCGGCCTCGGCACGCGTATCGCCATGGCCCACACCCAGCAGCACCAGGTAGCCGCGTCCAATGCGGCCCACGCACTCGCCGTCGACCGTCACGCCGGCGTTGAGTACGCGCTGCACCACCGCGCGCACGGCCTACTCCTCGCCCGTCAGCTTGGCGGACAGATGCTCGAGCGCATGGAATCGATGGCTGATGGCGTTCTTCTCATCCGCCGTGAGCTCGGCCATGGTCTTGCCCGGCGTGTCGACCGGCAGGAACAGCGGGTCATAGCCAAAGCCGTGATCGCCGCGGCCCTCGTGCGCGATAACGCCCTCGCAAGCGCCCTCGCCATAGGTGACCAAGCCGTCCGTGTCGATGAGCGCAACGACGCTCATAAAGCGTGCGGTGCGGTCCTCATCTGCCACGCCTTCCAGGTTAACGAGAAGCTTGGCGTTGTTGGCGGCATCGTCTCCGTGCACGCCCGCATAGCGCGCGCTATACACACCGGGCTCACCGTCCAGCGCGTCGACGACCAAGCCCGAATCGTCGGCAATGGCCATAAGGCCCGTCTCCTCAACCGCAGCCTGCGCCTTGATGATGGCGTTCTCCAAAAACGTCGTGCCGTTTTCCTCGGGATCGTCAAAATCACCCAGCTGGCCGAGCGCCACAAAGCGCACCTCGGGCATGACCTTGCCCAGAATGGCCTCGATCTCGGTGAGCTTATGGGCGTTGCCTGTTGCCACGACGATAGTCGCCGCCGGGTCGAGGGTGTCGATGTCAATCTTCTCAAGTGCCATAGCTGGCCTCCTTGTCTCTATAGCAATGCCGTGTTGAGGACGACGAGGACCTCGGCCTCTCTCCCCTCTCAATCAACGGCAGTCTTATACTTCGACGTTTTCCCAGATAAAACCTACCAAAATAAACCTGTCCCTTTTTGGCAGGTTAGACGATGGCTTGGCGCTGAAGCTCGATGAGCTCGGCGATACCCTTGTCGCCCAGGTCGAGCAGGGCGTTGAGGCGCTTGCGGTCGAAGGGCGCCTGCTCGCCGGTACCCTGGAGCTCGATCATCTCACCGGTGTCGGTGGCGACGAGGTTCATGTCGACCTCGGCATGGCTGTCCTCGGAATAATCGAGGTCAAGCAGCGTATTGCCGTCGACAACGCCCATGGAGATGGCAGCCACCTGGCCGGTAAGCGGGATGCGATCGATCTTGCCCGCCTCGACCCACATGGCGAGGGCGTCGTGCAGCGCCACCCAGGCGCCGGTGATGCTCGCTGTACGCGTGCCGCCATCGGCCTGAATCACATCGCAGTCGACGGTGACGGTGTACTCGCCGAGCGCCTTCATGTTGACGACGGTACGCAGGCTGCGGCCAATGAGGCGCTCGATCTCCATGGAGCGACCCTTGCGGTTGGCGTGCTCGCGCTTGCAGCGCTTGCCGGTCGACGCCGGCAGCATGGCGTATTCCGCGGTCACCCAGCCGGCCTTAGCTCCCTTTCGCCAGCCCGGCACGCCCTCCTCGATAGTGGCGGCGCACAGCACGCGCGTGTCGCCGAACTCGGCCAGGCACGAGCCGTGGGCGTGCTTCATGACGCCACGGGTGAGCTTAACGGGGCGCAACTCGTTGGCGGCGCGACCGTTGGCGCGGTTGACCTGCATGTACTCCATAGAAATATCCTTTCGGCAAAAGATGTGGCGAAGGCTATGGCGGCTGCCTTACATCTATTTCAGCTCATCGATATCGATGTGTTCGATGCTCTT
>USCS01000190.1 GCA_900552875.1 uncultured Collinsella sp.
ACCGTCCCAAGCACGCGCGGCTGAAGCGATGAGAAAATAGCCCGAGATCATAAAGAAGACCTCGTTGGCCCAGCAGCCAAGCAAGTTAATAAAACCGAGTACGCCGGAATAGGGGAACATCGCAAGTGGGGCATATTCCACGGCGCCGACGCAGACGGCTTGGAACGTCCACTGAAAGGTGTGGAACACCGCGATGCCGGCGACCGCGACCAAACGCAGCGCTTCGATGGGTATGTTCCGTGCGGCTTTGGGCTGCATGACGTCCTTTCTTATCGGTTTGCCTCTGCGAGCTCCATAGATTATATAAACGCCCGTCGGCGCGCCGACCCTTTGATACCATGAAACGACAGGTATTTCCTAAGGAGCACATTTGTCTACTAACGCCTCTGGCAGCCCTGTTCTGTCGCTGCTTATCCCCATCTATAACGTTCAGCGCTACCTGCACGAGTGCCTCGATTCCGCCGTGGCGCAGACGCTCAAGGACATCGAGATCATCTGCATCAACGATGGCTCGACCGATAACTCGCCGGATATCATCCGCGAGTACATGGAGCGCGATGAGCGTGTGAAGATGATCGACAAGGCCAACAGCGGCTACGGCGACTCGATGAACCGCGGCCTGGAGATGGCCCGCGGCGAGTACGTGGGCATCCTGGAGTCCGATGACTTTATGGCGCTCGATGCGCTGGAGAAGCTTGTGTCGGCGGCCGAGGGCTGCAACGCCGATTTTGCGAAGGCCAACTTTGACTTCTACTGGTCCAAGCCCGAGGAGCGCCGCTCGCTGCACGAGATGTTTAAGCCCAAGGACTGCGGCAAACCGGTGCACCCAAGCGACACGACACAGTTCTTTAAACAAAAGCCGTCGATTTGGTCGGCCGTCTACCGTCGCGATTTTCTTGAGCGCAACGGCATCAAGTTCTTGCCGACCCCGGGTGCCTCCTTTCAGGACACGTCGTTTGCCTTTAAGGTGATCGCGTGCGCCGACAAGGCCGTCTACCTGCACGATGCCGTGCTTTCGTATCGCCAGGACAACGAGAACTCCTCGGTCAATTCTTCTGCCAAGGTTTTTTGCGTCAATGCCGAGTATGCCGAGATTGAGCGTTGGATTCGAGAGGATTATGCCCGTGACCACGCAAGTGATGACGTTGCGCGCATGCTCAAGTTCAATCAGCTCATTAAGTACGATTCGTACATGTGGAACTACGTGCGTCTAGCGCCTAAGTTCTATAAGGAGTTCCTGGTTCAGATGGCCAAGGAGTTCCAAGCGGCCTTGGACGCGGGGGAGTTTTCGCTTGACGATCTCAAGCCGTGGAAGCGCGCAAATCTCGCTGCCATCCTCAAAGATCCTGAGGGCTGGGTCGACGAGCATCCGAGTTTTGCGACGGATGGTGCCTTGGGGCGTGCTAAGTATTACGCCTCGGTTGGAGGCCCAGGTGTGGTTGCTGCCTTCCTCATCGAATCGCTGAGGGGGTAGGTCGACATGGGAGAGACTTTGACCCCCAAAGCGACCATTGTCGTTCCCGTCTACAATTCGTCGCGCTCCATTCAGCGATGCCTTGATTCGCTGTTGGTCCAGTCCGAGCGCTCGATTCAGGTTGTCTGCGTCAACGACGGTTCGACTGATGATTCGTTGAACGTGTTGCGCCAGATCGCGCAGGCCGACGATCGCGTACTGGTGATTGACCAGGAAAACGCGGGCGTTTCGTGTGCTCGAAATGCCGGTATCGATGTCGCCGAGGGCGAGACCGTCTTTTTTGTGGACGCTGACGATTACATCGATGCCCAGACGGTCGAGCGCGTGTTGCATGCCATGGAGTCTGCGGATGCCGAGGCCGCCGTTTTTGGCGGCGTCTGTGAACCTGCCGATGCTGCCCCCAAACGCGTCCAGCAACTCATGAGCCCCAAAGCCGGTACCTTCGGCGCCCGCGATCCCAAACTGCTGTTCCATTCGAATGCGCAGCCCTATGCCTGCCGTGCGGCTTTTTCGCGCGAGCTGCTCAATCGCGAGGGCATTCGCTTTGCTCCCGGTTTGGCTTTGGGCGAGGACGTTGTATTCCAGTTCGCAGCCTATGCACTTGCCAGCAAAACCGTCGTCATGCCGGACAAGTTCTATCACTATGTGATGGAGAGCGACTCGGCGACGCATGAGTTTAACAGCGCCGATGCTCGCGCTAAAAAAATCGATGCCCACATGCGGATGCTCGAGGAAGTCTTGGAGGACTGGGCGGTCTACGGCCTTTTGGACCTGTGCCCCGGCGAGCTGGTCACCTGGTTTTTGGACCTTATCGTGTTCGACCTGGCGCGCTTGGATGCCGATGACTTCCATCGCGTGGCGGCTCGCGTCAACATGGACCTCACGACGTTTTTGGGAACGGCGTGGGCGGATGTGCCTGCTAAGGGCGCCGTTCGCCGTGTTGCCCGCAAGCTCGTTGCGGCGACCTCGGGCGTTACGATGGCAGACGCCACGCTGTTCTATCTTTCGACTCGCGGTCTCAAAGCCTGCTTGGAGCACTTTATCTAATTCCAAGCGCTGCCGCCCGCCGCAACTCGGCTGCTAAAATAACCCTGTTACACGCTATTCAACAGGAGGTTCTCTTGCAGAACTCTGATACCCCTAAAGTTTCGCTGCTTGTCCCCATCTGCAATGTCGAACGCTACCTGCGCGAGTGCCTTGATTCCGCCGTGGCGCAGACGCTCAAAGACATCGAGATTATCTGTATCAACGACGGCTCCACCGATAGTTCGCCAGATATCATCCGCGAGTACATGGAGCGCGATCCCCGTGTTAAGATGATTGACAAAGCCAACAGCGGCTACGGCGACTCGATGAACCGCGGCCTGGAGATGGCGCGCGGTGAGTACGTGGGCATCCTTGAGTCCGACGACTTTATGTTTGAGGATTCGCTCCAAAAGCTGGTCGCCAAGGCCGATGCTGAGCATGCCGATGTGGTAAAGGGCGACTTTTACCTGTATTGGTCCACGCCCAGCGAGCGCCGTGAGCTGTTTGGGATCATCGACGAGCATATGACGGGCGCCGCGTATCGCCCCGTCGATCGTCCGGGCATCTTCTACCGCAAACCTTCCATTTGGTCGGCTATCTATCGGCGCGAGTTCCTCAACGACAATCAGATTCGGTTCCTTCCCACGCCGGGCGCCTCGTATCAGGACGCAGGCTTTAACTTTAAGGTTTGGGCTTGCGCCGAGCGTGCCGCGTTTATTACTGACCCAATTTTGTGCTATCGCCAGGATAATGAGAAGAGCTCCGTTAATTCGCCCAACAAGGTGTTTTGCGTGTGCGATGAATATGCCGAGATGCAGCGCTTTTTGGGCGAGCGTCCCGAGCTCAAGGCTCAGCTCCAGGGCATTTTAATGCGCATGAAGGTCGATACGTACCGTTGGAATGATGAGCGTCTGGTCGATGAACTGCGCGAGAAGTTTTGGAAGAAAGCCTCGTCCGAGCTCAAGGCCGATTGGGATGCCGGTCGCTTTGACCTGTCGCTGTTCGATCCGCGTGG
>USCS01000191.1 GCA_900552875.1 uncultured Collinsella sp.
TCCGTAGGGGAGGGCGCCTTTGGTAAGTTCTATATGAACGCGAGGTCTTTGACCCGGAGAGTCCGAGGTACTTGTTGGTAAGACCTTATTTAGGAGCGCGCAACCTTGCCGGACTTGAGGCAGGTGGAGCAAACGTTCATCTTGCGACGGTGACCATCGACGACGACGTACACGCGCTGGATGTTGGGGCGGAACTTACGGTTGGTGACGCGGTGAGAGTGGCTGATGGAGCGACCGGCAACGGGGTGCTTACCGCAAACTTCGCAAACTTTGGACATAACTGACCCTCCTTGGGCGACAAACGAACATGTCGCGTTAACAAACAAGCCTGAACTATAGCACAGAAGCAGCTCCCTGTGCGCAATCTACACAGAGATATTCCTCTTTTGGCGATAGTGCCCACGCTACGGCCCTGGACGTAGATCCGATTTGCGTGCAGCAGAGGGGATTATGCCAGCTCGAACCAAGGTTTTCAAGCTCGTCCCACAAATATATATAGGTTTATGGAGTGTTGGGCTCCGTTTACGGATTGCTCTGTATTTATGCTCGCAATTAAGCTCGAGGTTGGCTACACTATTCCTTGACCATTAAAGGGGTACGAGATGCCCACATGGAATTACATAGCTGCCAAAGAGCAGCCCTTCCTGTGGGTGTCTGGTCCGCTTTAAGCGGTCGGGCATCTATTTTTTTGACTGTGTCAGCAGTCAAGACATGTGAGGAAGGAGATCGATGGGCACGACTTCCCCCAAGGCGGTCATCATGGACGAGACCGCCGTCAATCGAGCGATGACCCGCATCGCGCACGAGATTCTCGAGCGCAACGAGGGCTGTGAAGACCTCGCTCTGGTCGGCATCGTCACGCGCGGCGACCTTCTGGCAAAGAAACTCGCCGAGGAGATCAAGGAGATCGAGGGCGTCGACGTTCCGCTCGGCAGCCTCGACATCAGCTTCTACCGCGATGACTACGCTACCAATTTCGCTCCCGCGATCCACGCCACCAACATTCCCTTTAGCGTCGACGGCAAACGCGTCGTGCTGGTGGACGACATCCTGTATACGGGCCGTACCATTCGCGCCGCTCTGGACGCCGTCATGGACCTGGGCCGTCCGAGCCGCATTGAGCTGGCAGTTCTCGTTGACCGCGGCCACCGCGAGCTCCCCATCTCGCCGGACTTTGTCGGCAAGAACGTTCCCTCGTCGCATGAGGAGAACGTGCACCTATATATGAAGGAAGTCGACGGCCACACCGCCGTCGAGATTAACGACGTCGCGCCGGGTTCCCACGTGGGCTCCGCGCCGCTGGGAGGTGAGTAGTACCGTGGCGTTCAACCATAAGCACCTGATCGACATTACCGAGTACTCCGAAGAGGATATCAAGCTCATCCTCGAGACCGCCAAGGCGTTCTCCGAGGTCAACGAGCGTGCCATCAAGAAGGTCCCCACGCTCAAGGGCAAGACCATCGTCAACATGTTCAACGAGCCCTCGACGCGCACCCGCAGCTCCTTCGAGCTCGCCGAGAAGCGTCTTTCGGCCGACAGCCTCAACTTTGGCGGCTCCTCGACCTCCACGGTCAAGGGCGAGAGCCTCGTCGACACCGTTGAGACCCTCAACGCTTATAAGATCGACTGCATTGTCGTGCGCGACAAGCACGCCGGCGCTCCCTACATCGTCACGCAGAACTCGCCCGCAAGCGTCATCTGCGCCGGTGACGGCAAGCACAACCATCCTACGCAGGCCCTGCTCGACCTGTACACCATCTGGGAGCACAAGGGTGACTTCCACGGTCTGAAGGTCGCCGTCGTCGGCGATATCGCCCACTCCCGCGTTTGCGGCTCGCTGATCCCCGCCCTTAAGATCATGGGCTGTGAGACCTACGCCGTCGCCCCCGGCACGCTGCTGCCGCCGTCGCCCGAGGTCCTGGGCTGCGACCACGTGACGAGCGACCTCGATTCCGTCCTGCCCGAGCTGGACGTCGTCTACATGCTGCGCGTGCAACAGGAGCGCCTCGAGGGTGCCCCGTTCCCGACCATTCGCGAGTACCACAAGCTCTTCGGCCTGACCAAGGACCGCGAGAAGCTCATGAAGCCCGACGCGATCATCTGCCACCCGGGCCCCATCAACCGCGGCGTCGAGTTCGACTCCTATATGGCCGACCACCCGCAACGCTCCGTCATCCTGGAGCAGGTCTACGCCGGTATCTGCGTGCGTATGGCTATCCTGTATCTGCTGCTTGGAGGTGCCGATAATGGCCTTGCTTCTTAAGAATGCCCACGTCGTCGACCCGTCCGTCGAGCTTGACGGTGTCGTTGACGTCCTGATTGACGGCGACAAGATCGCCGAGGTCCGCGACCTTTCCGGCAAGTACCTCGTCCCCGGCCTGGTGGACATGCACGTTCACCTTCGCGAGCCCGGCTACGAGGTCAAAGAGGACATCGAGAGCGGCACCCGCGCAGCTGCCAAGGGCGGCTTTACCGGCGTGTGCGCCATGCCCAACACCGATCCCGTCACCGATAACGGCACTGTCGTTGAGTTCGTCAAGTCCCGCGCTGCCGAGGTCGGCCACTGCCGCGTCTATCCGTCGGGCGCCATGACCCGCGGTCTTAAGGGCGAGGCCATGTCCGAGATGGGCGATATGGTCGCCCACGGCGCCGTCGCCTTCACCGATGACGGTCGCGGCGTGCAGGGCGCGGGCATGCTCCGTCGCTGCATGGACTACGGCAAGATGTTCGGCAAGGTCTTCATGAGCCACTGCCAGGACGAGGACCTGGTCGGCCATGGCCAGATCAACGAGGGCAAGGTCTCGACCCGTCTGGCCCTCGAGGGTTGGCCGGCTGCCGGCGAGGAGCTCCAGATCGCCCGCGACATCGAGATCGCCAAGCTGACCGGCGCCAAGCTGCACATCCAGCACATCTCCACCGCCCATGGTCTGGAGATCGTGCGTGCCGGTAAGGCCGCTGGCGTTCAGGTTACCTGCGAGGCCACCCCGCACCACATGTTCCTGACCGAGAACGACCTGGACGAGACCTACAACACCTCGCTCAAGGTCAATCCGCCGCTGCGCACCGACGAGGACGCCGAAGCCATTCGTCAGGGCGTCATCGACGGTACCGTCGACGTGATCGTTACCGATCACGCTCCGCACACCCCGTGGGAGAAGGCCCGCGAGTTCGAGCTCGCACCCTTTGGCATGATCGGCCTCGAGACCTCGCTGTCGCTCGTGCTCACCGAGCTGGTCAACACGGGCAAGATGAGCATGGGCCGCATGGTCGAGCTCATGGCCATCAAACCGCGTGAGATCCTGGGTCTCGACCAGGTTCAGGTCAAGGCGGGATCCGTTGCCGACCTGACCGTGTTCGACCCCTCCGCAACCTGGACGGTTGGCGAGGACGGTTACGAGTCGCGCGCCGAGAACTCCGGTTTTGCCGGCCGCACGCTCACCGGTCGTGCCACCGATGTATTTGTCGGCGGTAAACAGACGCTTGCCGACGGCTGCATCTGCTAGCATAGCCTTA
>USCS01000192.1 GCA_900552875.1 uncultured Collinsella sp.
GATGAATGTGGGAGGTGTTCGGATGAAGTTGATAATCAAGGCTCCTGTGTGGTGGTTTTTCAATCTGCCAACGATATGTGAACGGATAGAAAAGTCTGCTATACTCTTTCCCGCTGTCCCCATCGTCTAGCGGCCAAGGACGCCACCCTTTCAAGGTGGATATCGCGGGTTCGAATCCCGCTGGGGGCACCACAGAATCTGAGAAGCCCGTTGCCAATTCGGTAGCGGGCTTTTTGCTATCCATGTGCCGGGATTCGAACCCGACAGGGTGCGAATCCCGGCATCATCGCAAGGCCAGCGGGCAAAAAATAGCAAATATGAGTACTGTTACCATTTTAGTAACAGCGATTTCATGCCTTTAGAAGTCGATTTAGACGTCAGGCGTCCTACGGCGGAAGAATTGCAGACGTTTATCGGCTAAGTACTTGTACATATGTTGCGTAACACTACATATTTTGCAAATAAATAATGCTACAGGACTTGTGACAGTACTCATATTTGACGTTTTTTGTCCACAACCCTTTATACCTAGGCAAATCGGCGGTAAAACGGACCTCAAAGCGCCCTTCGCAAACAAAAGCCGGGGCCCGCATGATGCGGACCCCGGCTCAATACCGTGACGATATGTCAGTTACGCTCTACACGTAGAACAGGATGTCGTCGTAAGTCGGGACCGGCCAGTAGTCGGCGGCCACGATCTCTTCCATTGCGTCCACGGCGGCGCGCAGCGTATCCATAGCGGGAACGACCTCGTGCGCGTACACGTTGGCCTGCTCCTGACCATCGAGGCCCTCGGCCTTCTGATGCACGGCGTCGAGCGCCTTGATGGAGTCGTTGATGGTGGTGATGCCGTCGCAGAGCTTGTTGAGCGTGTTCTGCTCACACTGCATGGCGGCCTCAGCACCGGCGGCACGAATAGTCTCGAGGCCCTTAGCGACCTTGGTGGCGTAGGCGGTAATGACCGGGCGATAGGTACGACGCGCCTCGCGAACCATCGTGGTAGCCTCGATGTTCATGAGCTTGTTGTACTTCTCGAGCTTGCAGTCGTAGCGGCACTGGGCCTCGGCCTTGGTCAGGACACCCGTCTCCTCAAAGAGCGCGATGGCCTTATCGGAAACAAAGGCGGGCAGGGCGTCGGCCGTGGTCTTGTTGTTGGCAAGACCACGCTTCTCGGCCTCAACGGGCCACTCGTCGGAGTAGCCGTCACCGGAGAACAGGATGCGCTGGTGGTCGGTCAGGACCTTCTTGCAGTACTCGAGCGCAGCGTCCTGGAACTCATCCTCGGGCGTACCCTCAAGCGCGTCGGCGAAGGACTTGAGCGACTTGGCCACGGCGGCATCGAGCACCAGGTTGGAGTCGGAGACGTTCTGCTCGGAGCCGCAGGCACGGAACTCGAACTTATTGCCGGTGAAGGCAAACGGGGAGGTGCGGTTGCGGTCGGTGTTGTCCTGCATCAGCTTGGGCAGAGTATCGGCGCCCAAGTCGAGCACGCCGCGCGTGGCATGGACGGAAGCCTTGCCATCGATGATCTTCTCGACGACCTCGGTAAGCTGGTCGCCCAGGAAGATGGACATAATCGCCGGAGGAGCCTCGTTGGCACCCAGACGATGGTCGTTGCCGGCCGAGGCAACGGAGGCACGCAGGAGCTCCTGATAGTTATCGACGGCCTCGATCACCGCGGTGAGGAAGACGATGAACTGCAGGTTGTCGAGCGGGGTGTCGCCCGGATCGAGCAGATTCTCGGACTCGGTGCCAAGCGACCAGTTGTTGTGCTTGCCCGAACCGTTGATGCCCTCGAAGGGCTTCTCGTGCAGCAGGCAGACCAAGTCGTGGCGGGAGGCGATGAGCTTCATCTTCTCCATCATGACCAGATTCTGGTCGATGGCCTCGTTGACCTCACCATAGACCGGTGCGAGCTCATGCTGGCAGGGAGCAACCTCGTTGTGCTTGGTCTTGGCGGGAATGCCGAGCGCCCACAGCTCATCGTCCAGGTCCTTCATGTAGGCCGAGACGGTGGGGCGGATAGCGCCAAAGTAGTGCTCCTCGAGCTCCTGGCCCTTGCAGGGAGCGGCACCAAAGAGGGTGCGGCCGGTGATGACCAGGTCCTTGCGCTTGCGGTAAGCGTCCTTCTTGATCAGGAAGTACTCCTGCTCGTCGCCCACGGAAGGAACGACCTTCTTGGGGGTCTTACCGAACAGCGCCAAAACGCGCTTAGACTCACGCGAGAGCGCGGTCATGGAACGCAGCAGCGGGGTCTTCTTGTCCAGGGCCTCGCCCGTGTAGGAGCAGAAAGCCGTGGGGATGCACAGGACATCGTCCTTGATAAAGGCGGGGCTAGTGGGGTCCCAAGCGGTGTAGCCACGGGCCTCGAAGGTAGCACGCAGGCCGCCGTTGGGGAAGCTCGAGGCATCGGGCTCGCCCTGGATGAGGTTCTTGCCCGTAAACTTGGTAATGGCGGTGCCGTCGTGGTTGGGCTCCAGGAAGCTGTCGTGCTTCTCGGAAGTAATGCCCGAAAGCGGCTGGAACCAGTGCGCGTAGTGCGTCGCGCCCTTGGAGATGGCCCAGACCTTCATGGCATGGGCAACGGCGTTGGCCACATCCAGGTCGAGCGGCTCACCGCCCTCGAGGGTTGCAGCAAGGCGCTTCCAAATGTCCTTGGGGAGGTAGTCCTTCATGACTTCCTCAGAGAACACCATGGTCCCGAAGCGGTCAGTAAGTTCGGCCATACGGAACTCCCTTCGTATCGGCACCGCGTGAGAAGCGGTGTTGATTACTAACGAACGAGTCATAGCTTAGACTCGCCGTGTTTCCGCGACATTACCGTTATGTTGCTGTCGCGAAACCAATCAATGAGGTTACCCTATCGAGGCGGCGTTGCCACCCTCAACAGCCAATCAACTGCATAAATTGCAGACCTCTCCCCATGGTTTACGGGTAGCTCATTTGCCACGGGCTATAAAGACTGGTATTTGATGCGAAATACCAGTCTTTATAGTCCGTGCCTAGATTAGCCGCTCTGTTATAGAGAAAGCCGATAGCAAAGCATCTTTGATTGGTATCCCCAAATAGCGAGTAAAACTCCACCGTGGCACAGTGGTGCTGTAGAATCCTTACAACACATCGCACTAAATATTTAAAGGAGCACGATATGCGCGTCGACGAGGTTTTTAAGCAGGCAGCATCCCAGGGCACCACGCCCATTTCGTTTGAGATGTTCCCGCCCAAGGGCGAGCTTACCCTCGATACGGCTCGCGAGGTGGCAGGCAACCTGTGCAAGCTTTCGCCGAGTTTTGTCTCGGTCACCTGCTCGGCCGGCGGCTCGGGCAACGGTGCCACCACCGCTCCCATCGCGCATATGATTTCGAGCGAATTCGACACGCCCTCGGTGGCACACCTTACCTGCGTGGGCCGCTCGCATGCCGATATCGCCGCCAAGATCGACGAGTATCGCACCGCCGGCGTGGAAAACATCCTGGCCCTGCGCGGCGATCTCCCCGCCGGCGCG
>USCS01000193.1 GCA_900552875.1 uncultured Collinsella sp.
GGCAATCGACCCTTTGAGTCGCATACCTCGCGAAGGCTTGCAGCCCAAGGTGCCGCCGAGGCTGGGTCGGACCTGGATGCCGTGCAGATGAATGCCGATGCCGCTGCGCATATGGGCATCGCCGACGGCGAGATCGTCGAACTCGTGAGCGATATGGGCCGCGACCGCGTGCGCGTGGAGACGACGCCGTATCTGCATCCGGCGTGCATCTTCACCTCGGCCGCCCCCGGTGGGCGTACGTTTGACGCCGATGCCGGTGGCGCTCAGGCCCTGGGCGTCGGGCCGCTCGACCACACACCGCTGCGTTGGGACCCGTTGACGGGTGCCGCGCTCACCCAGGAAAACGCCGTTCGCTTGGAAAAGATTGTCGCGCGCGGGGATAATGACGAGTAATTGACTCAGCTGATGTATTTGACTGATCCACGTTTCTTTTGAAAGGCCGCACATGAGCGATAGCCAGAACATGTCCGATGAGGTACGCGCCCGCCTGCGCGCCATTCCTTCCGTCAACGAGCTGCTTGCCGAGTGGCCGGTGGTGAAGGCGGCAGGGGAGACCTGCGACGCGGTGGTCCATGCTGCCGTGACGGCCGAGCTCGATGAGGAGCGCGCCGCGATTCGTGCCGGTGCCGCTCCGCGCTCTAAGCGCGAGCTGGCCTCGGCCATCGAGTGGCGTGCGCATCGCTCCGCGCTGCCGAGCCTGCGTCCCGCCGTCAACGCCACGGGTGTGGTTATCCATACCAACTTGGGTCGCGCCCCGCTCGCGGAATCGGCCGCCAAGGCCGTGGCCGAGGTCGCGCGCGGCTACAGCACGCTCGAGTACAGTGTGGACACCTGCTCGCGTGGGTCGCGCAAGGAACATGCCGCGCAGCTGATCCGCTCGCTTACCGGTGCCGAGGACGCGCTGGTCGTTAACAACAACGCCGCCGCTGTGCTGCTGGTGCTGGCGACCCATGCCGCAGGCAAGGAGGTCATCGTCAGCCGCGGCGAGCTTGTCGAGATCGGCGGCAGCTTCCGCATCCCCGATGTAATGGAGGCTTCGGGCGCCAAGCTCGTCGAGGTCGGAGCCACCAACCGCACGCACCTGGCAGATTATGAGCAAGCCATTACGCCCGATACGGCCATGATCCTGAAGGTTCATCCTTCCAACTATCGCATCGAGGGCTTTCACGAGGAAGTGGGCTCTCGGGAGCTTGCCGCCCTGGCCCACAAGCATGGTCTGCTGTTCTATGAGGACCAGGGTTCGGGCGCGCTTTTGCCCGATGACATCCTGGTGCGCGGCGGTGAGGAGCCCACGCCGGCTTCGGTCGCGGCAGGGCTCGATCTGGTGTCGTGCTCGGGCGATAAACTGCTCGGTGCAGCACAGGCGGGCATTATCATGGGCCGTCGCGATCTGGTCCAGGCCTGCGGCGCACATCCGCTCATGCGCGCTCTGCGTCCGGGCAAACTGGCTCTGTCGGCGCTCGAGGCCACGCTGCGTATCTACATGGATGGCGCCGATGTTGCCCATCGTGAGGTGCCGGTGCTCAACATGCTCACGCTTCCGCAGGCTCATCTGGAGCGTCGCGCACGCAAGCTGCGCGATCTGATGGTGGCAGGCCTCGATAAGGCTGGCTGCCCGTGTGCCGTTGAGTTGGAGATTGTCGAGGAATCGTCGACCCCCGGTGGCGGCTCGCTGCCTACCGTGGAGCTGCCCACGATGTGCGTTGCCGTGCGTCTTGTTGACGAGCGCCCGTCCGTCGACGCGCTCAAGCGCTCGCTCGTCCAAGATTTCGACACGCCGGTCGTCACGCGCGCCTCGCACGATCGCATTTTGTTTGACGTCCGTACGCTCGTGGGCGACCGCGATATCGAGACGGCGGCGTCGACGCTTGCTGCATGCGTTGCCAAGGCGGTGCGCCGATGAGTAAGGCAGAAGAGTTGGAGGAATGCCCCGTTATCGTAGGTACGGCGGGCCACGTCGACCACGGTAAGTCGGCGCTGATCGAGGCACTGACCGGCAAGAATCCCGACCGTCTGGAGGTTGAGCGCCGTCGCGGTATGACCGTGGAGCTGGGCTTTGGCGAGCTGGCGTTGCCGAGTGGCAAGATCGTTGGCCTGGTCGACGTGCCGGGCCACGCGCATTACTTGCGGGCCATGGTGCAGGGCGCCACGGGCATCGACGTTGCCGTGCTGGTGGTCTCTGCCGTGGAGGGCGTGATGCCGCAGACGCGCGAGCACGTGCATGTGCTGGAGTTGCTGGGTGTAACGCATATGGTGGTCGCGCTGACCATGTGCGACCTGGCCGATGCCGAGATGACCGAGCTTGCCGAGCTCGATGTCGATGACTTTTTGTCGGGTACCGTGTTTGCGGGCGCGCCGATGGTCCCCGTGTCGTCCAAGACCGGCGAGGGGATTGACGCGCTGCTGGCCGCGCTTGACGATCGGGTCGGTGCCTGCTGGGATTCCTGCCGCGACCGTGCCGAGCGCACCGATGCTGCGCCGCGCTTGCCGATTGACCGCTGCTTTACGATCAAGGGCGCCGGCACCGTCGTGACAGGGACACTGCACGATGCGCCGGTTGCGGTGGGCGATGAGCTCGTCGCGCTGCCGTCGCGCACGGCCTGCCGCGTACGCGGGATCCAAGTGCATGGCGACACGCAGCAGGCGCTTCCCGGTCAGCGTGTGGCGCTCAACTTGGTGGGCGGTGGCGTCGCTGCGCTCGATCGCGGTGAGATGCTCGGCGTGGAGGGTCGCTTTGGCCAGACGTTGCGCTTTATGATGACGTTTACGTATCTGGGTCGCGAGGGCGCCAAGCCGCGCGTGCTCGAGTCGGGTGCGCGCGTGCACGTGATGGCCGGTACGGCCGAGGTCGTCGGCCGTATCATGCTCATGGAGGGCGAGGCCCCCATGGCGGTGGGCGAGACCCGTATTGTTCAGGTGCGCTTGGAAAGCTCGCTGCCGCTACGTGCCGGGGACCATGCCGTGGTGCTGTCCTACTCGCCCGTAATGCTTGTTGGCGGCGGGCGCGTGCTGCTTTCGCGTTGCCGTCGCTCGCGCGAGCTTGTTGAAGGGGAGCGTGCGCTGTATGCGGCGCTCGAGTCCGGCGATATCGCGGGCGGTGTGGACGCTTGGCTGGCGTTGCAGACACTGCCGGTTACGGCTGCCGATGTTACTGCGGCGCTCGATCTTGTTGCTGGTGAGGCTGAGGCAGCGTTGCGCGAGTTGGTGGCGAAGGGCGCTGCTTGCGCGATTGCTGGCTCGGATGGCTCGCTGTATGCAGATGCTTCCGCGCTCGATGCCGCGATGGGTGCGCTGGCGGCGACCCTGTCCGCCATGCATGCGGCGTCTCCCAAGGAGACGGGCTTTACGCCCGGCGCCGTCGCCCATGCTGCTTGGCCTACCGCAGACGATGCAGTTGCCGCAGCTCTGATTGCCGAGGGCTGCTCGCGTGGCGTGTGCGCCGCCGAGGGCGCCGAAGTGTTCGACCCGCACTCCGCTGCCGCCGCG
>USCS01000194.1 GCA_900552875.1 uncultured Collinsella sp.
TTGGTATTCTCGATGGTCGCGGGACCCATGAGCGTCGCCAGGAAGCGACGGGCGATGAGGTCGTAGAGCTTGCGTTGGCCGCCATCGAGCGTGGTCGGATCGCCCTCGCCCGTGGGGTAGATAGGCGGGTGGTCGGTGGTCTCGACTTTGCCGCGCGTGGGCTTCATGGGGCCGGCGAGGACCTTTTTGCACACGGGCGCCAGCGCCGGGTTGATCTTTGCCAGGTCGCTCACCACGGCGCCCAGATCGAGCGTCGCGGGGTACACGGTGTTGTCGACACGCGGGTAGCTGATGAGGCCCGCCATGTAGAGGGGCTCGGCGATGCGCATGGTACGCGCAGGCGAGATGCCCTCGGCTGCGGCGGCAGCCTGCAGCGAGGTGGTCGCAAACGGCGTGGGTGGCTGCTGCTTGCGTGAGCGCTTGGTCACCGCGGCGACGGTTGCCGTCGTAATGCCGTCGACATGGCCGTATGCCGTCTCGGCAGCATCCTTGTCGGTAAAGCGTGCCGTCTTGTGCGCAATCTTAAAGCGGTCGTCCTCGGCAGCACCCTGCGCGGCGCCCATGCCGCGGATCTGCCAATAGTCCTCGGGCACAAACGCCATGCGCTCGCGCTCGCGCTCGACCACCAGGGCAAGCGTCGGCGTCTGCACGCGGCCGGCGGAGCGCACGTTGCCAAAGCCGCCGAACTTGGCGAGCGTCAGATAGCGCGTGAGCACCGCGCCCCAGATAAGGTCGATGTGCTGGCGGCTCTCGCCGGCGTCGGCCAGATTCTGGTCGAGCGAGACGAGATTATCGAAGGCCTGCGTGATCTCGGCCTTGGTAAACGAAGAATACTGGGCGCGGGCAACCGGCAAGTCCGGCGCAACCTCGCGCACCTTGTTGAGGGCGTCCGAACCGATCAGTTCGCCCTCGCGATCGAAGTCCGTAGCGATGATGACGCTGTCGGACTTTTTGGCGAGGTTCTTGAGCGAGCGGATGAGCTCCTTCTCGGCCGGCAGCTTAATGACGGGTGCCCAGGTGAGATACGGCAGACTCTCGAGCTTCCAGCCCTTGATGGAGATGCCGTCGGCAAGAAACGGCTTGCGCTTGGTGTCGTAGGGCGGGCGTGCCAGGCCATCGGGCATGTCGGCCGGTAGCATCTCGCCGTCCTCGGTAACCGAATACCAGCCCAGCTTTTTATCGAACAGCACGCTGTCGCAAAAATCGGGCGCAAGGATGTGACCGGCCAGGCCGATGGTCACGCACTCCTCGCCCTTCCACTCAAAACGGTAGATGGCGGTGTTGTACACCTTGTCCTTTTTGGGCTTACCCGTGGACAGACGCTCGGCGATCTGACGCGCGGCGTCGTTTTTCTCGGCGATGATGAGCTTCAAAAGAGGCTCCTATCTCGTATCTCTGCGGCTACGCCCGCCTTTTGGCGGCCGACTTACGCCCTTGCTTGCTCAATCTGCCCGATGAGCCAATCGCACCAGGCATCCATGCCCTCGCCCTTGCGAGCGCTCACGGCAAACCGCGGCGCCTGCGGATTGAGGTCATCGAGTGTCTTAGTATACCTATCCATGTCAAAATCGAAAGCCGGGGCCACGTCGACCTTATTGAGCAGCTGCGCACCGGCGTGCTGGAAGATGCCCGGGTACTTGACGGGCTTGTCGTCGCCCTCGGGCACCGAAAGAATCATGATGGACAGGTTCTCACCCAGGTCAAAGTCGACCGGGCAGACCAGGTTGCCCACATTTTCGATAAAGATGACGTCGATGTTTTCCAGACCCACAGCCTGGTCGAACGCGTCGACGGCCTCCATGATCATGTTGCCCTCGAGGTGGCACAGGCCGCCCGTGTTGATCTGGATGGCGGGCATGCCGGCTTCCTTCATGGTGATGGCGTCGACATCCGAGGCGATATCGCCCTCGATGACGGCACAGCGCAGGCCGGCTTTGTCACGCAGGCGCTCGTTGGTGCCCAGAATCGTGGTGGTCTTACCCGAGCCGGGGCTCGACAGCACATTGATCACGTAGGTGTTCGTCTGCTCAAATCGCTGACGCAGCTGATCTGCCAGGCGCTCGTTGCGCGACAGAATCGGCGACGCGATATCAATCGTTTTCTCGGCCATACTTAGCGCTCCTTACTTTGGCCCCTTTATACCCCGTTCCCAGGTGGCTGGCGGGCTAATCGTCGGGGGTTTCGATTTCGATACTTGCGATATCGAGCTCGCGGCCGTGCAGTAGGCGCACGTTGGCACCACCACACTGGGGACAGCGACAGTGGAAGCGATCGTGGTCGAAAACCTCGCCGCAGTCCAGACACTCGCTTTGTGGATGGACCTCCTCCACGGCAAGCTCGCAGCCGCGCGTGAGCGGGTCATCGTCGCGAAACGTCTCCCACGCAAAGTCGAGCGCCTCGCGCACAACTTCGGTCATATCCCCGATACGCAGCGTTACCAAAACGGCGCGCGAGGCCCCCGCCCCACGCGCCGCGCGAATCACTGTATCGAGTATGCCGTTGACAATGCCAACCTCGTGCATACCGATTTACTCCTCGTCGTCCTCGTCGTCCGAGAACAGGTCCAGACGGCTCACGAACAGGCCCTCCTTGCCCTCGCGCGCGGTAATGACCACGCGAGCGATGGCGAGCGAAATCTCGTAGAGCGAGAGCAGGGCGCCATACATGAGACCCAGCGTAACGGGCGAGCCGTCGGGCGTAATCACAGCCGAGCCCACAAGCAGGCCCACGTACACGTAGCGCCAGGCGCCGCGGAAGGCCGCGTAGGACACGATGTGGAAAACGGACAGGTAGAAGATGATGAGCGGCAGCTCAAACGCCACACCAAAGCCGATCATAAAGAGCAGCTCCATGTTGACGTAGTTCTCCAGGTCGGGCAGCGCCGTGGCGACGGCCGAAGTCTCGCCGATGAGCCACTCAAAGCCCGCCGGGATAATGATGAAGTAGCAGAAGATGGCGCCCAGGAAGAAGAGCAGCGTCGAGGCGAGCACCGTGGGTACGACCCATTTACGCTCGTTGGGGCGCAGTGCCGGCAGGAAAAATGCCAGAATCTGCCAGATGATCATGGGCGTGCACATGACCACGGCCATCTTGATGGCCAGCGAGAAGCGCAGGCCAAAACCGCCGAGCGTGGTGGTGATGTAGAACTTACCGTCCGGCACAAACGAGCGGATGGGATCCTCGAGGATATCGAGCACCACGGGCGTGGCAAAGTACAGCACGATGGCGGCGGCAAACACCGACACAACCACGATGGTCAGGCGGCGACGGAGCTCTCCCAGGTGATCGAAGAGCGGCATACGCGCAGGTCCGATAGGCATTACTCATCGCCTCCCTTCGGGGCATCGGCGGCAGCGGCGTCGCCCTCGGCCTCGAGCTCGCGAGCGAGCTGGTCGACGACGGCCTTGCGCTTGCGGGGACGACGGGCGTAGAGGTCGGCCGTCGTGGGCTCTGCCGGCTCGGGCTCGGGCTCCGGCTCTG
>USCS01000195.1 GCA_900552875.1 uncultured Collinsella sp.
TTCCGTGCCCCTGGATTGGGTCATAGTGTCTGTGGCGCAATATTCCCCTGTTCGCCTTCCCCGTAGCCGCGACGAGTATCTTGGAGCAGCTGTCGAACCTCATCGCCACGGTCATCATCGGCAACTTCGCGGGCGACCAGGGAACCCTCGCCATGGCGGCGGTCGGCTCTAATGTTCCGCTTACCAGTCTTATGCTCAACCTGTTTATCGGCATGTCGCTTGGCTCCAATGTGGTCATCGCCAACGCTATCGGCCGCAACGACCAGAACATGGTCAAACGCGCCGTCCATACCTCGATTCTTATGGCACTTGTGGGCTTTGTTGTCATCGCTCTGGGCGAGGTCTTTGCCGAGCCCATGCTCGCCGCACTCAACGTTCCTGCCGAGACCATGCCGCTCGCATCGCTCTACCTGCGCGTCTTTTTGCTGAGCATGCCCTCCATCTTGCTCTACAACTTCGAAGCTGCCATCTTCCGCTCCGTCGGCATCACCCGCATGCCGCTCCAGGCGCTTGCCGTCTCCACCGTCCTTAACATTGGTCTGGACCTCATCTTTGTCCCCGTGCTCCATTGGGGCGTCGCCGGCGTCGCTATCGCCACCGCCATCGCCTATACGACGAGCGCCGTCACGCTCTTTGTCCGCCTGCTCAAGACCGACTCCGTCGTCCGCGTCACCCCGCGCGACCTTGCCATCGACCCCGTCGCCCTTAAGCGTATCGTCAAGATCGGCCTGCCCGCCGGCATCCAGAGCGCCGTCTTTGCCGTCGCCAACATCATCATCCAGTCCGCCATCAACAGCCTAGGCACCGAGGTCATGGCTGCCTCCAGCGCGGCCATGAGCCTGGAATACGTGTGCTATAACCTGCTCAACAGCTTTAGCCAGGCTTGCACCACCTTTGTGGGACAAAACCACGGTGCCCGCCAGATCGACCGCTGCACCAAAACGCTTAAGGTCTGTCTGGTCGAAGGCGGTATCGTTGCACTCACCACGATTATCGTTATTGTCGGTCTGGGGCGCGAGATCCTATCGCTGTTCAACATCGATCCCAACATCGTCTCGATCGGCTATATCCGCGTGTGCTCGATCTTCCCGGCGTACGCTTTTAGCATGTTCTACGAAAACATGTCCGGCTACCTGCGCGGCTTTGGCATCTCGCTCATGCCCGCCCTCATCACCATGATCTGTGTCTGCGGCATCCGCTTCTATTGGGTGTTCTGCGTGTTCCCGCACTTCCGCACCTTTGCGAACATCATGATGGTCTACCCCATCAGCCTGGGCACCACGGCGTTCATTATGGTCGTGGCGGTATTACTCTGCCACCCGGCACGCACCTATCGCGCCACCAAAGCCAAAGCGACAGCCCGCTAAACACCGCGCTCAACGCACGCCAGTCATTAATTGACAATATGCGAGCTCATATAGTCGATAAAGCGCCTCGTGGCGATGGGCATGGTATCCCAGCTGCGCCAGGCCGCCACTACGTCGCGCGAGGGGGCATGCACGATGGGACGCACGCGAATATCGGCCTGCATGCCCTCGACGGTACGGCGATACAGCATGCTCACGCCTAGGCCCTCCTCCACCATCGCCATGATGGTGTAGTCGTCGGTCACCTCACTCGTCACATGCGGCGACAGCCCATGCGCCGCAAATGCATCGAGCACCAGGCTCTGTTCGCCCTCATCCAGCAGCACAAACGGCTCGGACGCTAGGTCAGCGAGTGTCACCTTTTCCTTTGCCGTCAGCGTATGCGCCGCCGGCAACAATGCCACCAACTCGTCGTGATAGACCACACGCTTCTCGAGCCCAGCGGTAAATCCGCGTGCCGTAAAACAAAAATCGACCACGCCATCGTGCACCCACTGAGCGTTGCGCGTGTAATCGCCCTGCTTGAGGGTAAAGTGTACGCCCGGGTGCAGGGCCCCAAAGTCGCGGATCACGCGCGGCAACACGGTTCGACTCACGTTGGTAAACGTCGCAATACGAATATCAGTCGAGGAAAGTCCCAGCAGCTCCTGGCGCTTGCCCTCGAGCTCGGCCTCGGCGGTCACGATCTGGCGCAGGTACGGCAGATACTGCTTGCCGTCGCGCGTAAGCGAAACGCCCTGCTTGCCGCGCTCGATAAGCGTGGTGCCTAACTCGCGCTCGAGCGCCTTGACGGCCTGGCTCACCGCACTTTGCGTATAGCCCAGCTCATCGGCCGCGCCCTTAAGACTGCCGCGATCGACCACCATACAAACAATCTGATACCGCGATGCCATTGTGCCTCCCCATCAATGCAGACGTAAAACGTTTTGCCAGGGCTTTTTCTGCCAACATTAGCATTTCTTAATCATACTGAAGATACATTCGCTTTACTACATCCACATCTGAGAGCAGAATCCTTTTTACGAAACCGTTCTGTAACAAAAGGAGCCCCATGGATCGCAAAAAAGCAATCGCGCTCTCATTTTCCGTTCCCGTCGCATGGGGCTTTTCGTACCCCCTCATGAAGATCGGCATGGACAGCATGAACGCCACGAGCATCGTTGCGCTGCGCTGCATCATCGCCTTTGTGGCCTGCCTGCTGCTCTTCCACAAGCGCGCTTTCCGTATCAACCGCGACCTTATGGTTCGCGCCGCCATCATCGGCGCCATCATGGCAACCGAGCTCACCTGCATGTGCCTGGGCTCCAGCCTCACCTCTGCCTCCACTGCCGGCTTTTTGCAGAGCCTGACGGTCGTGATCGTGCCGTTTGCCAACGCCGCCCTGCTGCGCCGCGCCCCCGAGCGCAAGGTGCTCGTCGGCACGGCTATCGTCACCTGCGGCATGCTGCTGCTCTCGGGCGCCGACTTCACCAGCCTGAACCCGGGCGCGCTCATCATGCTGCTCTCCGCCTTTATCTATGCCAGCCACATTATCGTAGCCAAGCGCTTTGTCGAAGATGTCGACCCGCTGGCTCTGGGCGTTTGGCAGCTGGGCTTTGGCGGCCTGTTCTCGGGCATTGCCGCATGCGCCTTTGGCGGCTTCATGCTTCCCAGTACGCCCAGCGAGATCGTGGTCGTCGTCGCGCTCGCACTCATCTGCTCTGCCTATGGCTTTATCACCCAGACGCTCGTGCAGCCCCACGTGCCCGCCGAGACCACCGGCTTCGCCTTCTCGCTCGAGCCGGTCTGCTCCGCCGTCTTCTCGTTCTTCCTGGTCGGCGAGGTCCTGAGCCCCATCGCCTTCTTTGGCGCCGCTCTCATCCTCACCGGCGTCATGGTGGCAACCGTCGAGCTTCCGCGCCTTCACGCACATGGACAGGCTCGCATGGCAGGAGCGCCCGAGCGCGTCTCGTAGACCCCACTCCTTATACAGCCGCGGCATAAAGGCAACCGGTGCGCCTTTACAATAGATGCAAACAGAGCATCTGACGCAAAGGAGCCCCATGGACGCCGCGACCCGCGACCGCAACATAGCAACTTGGTTGGGCGATGCGCCGCAGCCGGTACGT
>USCS01000196.1 GCA_900552875.1 uncultured Collinsella sp.
ATGCGTTGGCTACCATGGCTCGCACGGAACGTTTGATTGTCGTGATCGACGAGTATCCTTATCTCGCCCAATCGAATCCCGAGATCAGCTCGTTGCTGCAAGACAAGATCGATCACTTGTACAAAGAGACCAAGCTTATGCTTATCCTGTGCGGGTCGTCGCTTTCGTTTATGGAAGAGCAGGTGTTGGGCTACGAGAGTCCGCTATACGGTAGGCGTACGGCCCAGTTTAAGATCATGCCGCTCGATTTTATGACGACCCTCGGCCTGTGGCAGAGCATGGGTCGCGAAGACGCTGCAGTTTGCTATGGCATGACGGGTGGCATTCCTGCATATATCGAGAAAGTCGATCCTGCCGCACCGCTCAAGGACAACATCAAACGTCTTTTTCTTACTCCTACGGGCTATCTCTTTGAGGAGCCGAGTAACCTGCTATTGCAGGAGTGCCGCAATCCCGAGCAATATGATGCGATCGTGCAAGCAATTGCTCAGGGGCGCTCGAAGATCTCGGAGATTGCGAGCTCTACGGGAATCCCTGCGAGCAACGTAAAGAGCTATGTGGATAAGCTGGCGTCGCTTGGGATTGTCGAGCGCGAGCTGCCCCTAAACGAGACGAGTAATAAGCGAGCCGTGTATCTGCTGAGCGATCAGATGTTTAGGTTCTGGTACAAGTTTGTTCCGCAGAACATCGGGCTGATTCAAAACGATATGGCCGAGATGGCGTATAAGCGCATTGAGCCACACGTATCGGATTACATGGGTACGGTCTTTGAGCTTATATGCAGACAATACGTGTACGAACTCGCGCGCGCGGGCCAGCTCGATGTGGTTCCGGCGAGCGTCGGGCGCTGGTGGGGGACGGATAATCGCACGCATACGCAGGAAGAAATCGACTTGATTGTTGACGATGGCGAGAGCACTGCTCTGTTTGCGGAGTGCAAATGGCGCAATGAACCGGTGGGCGAAGACGTGCTGCAAAAGCTCGTGCATCGAAGCGAGCTCTTTAGGCGGCAGCACAAAAGCTATGCGATCTTCTCGAAGCGAGGCTTTACGCAAGGATGTCAGGAAGCTGCGGCGAGCAGGGGAGATGCCAAGCTGATTTCGTTTGCCGAGATGTGCGAGCGGAGATAACCAAGCACGCTCTGATGTGATGCTCGGAATGGGTCGCGCTAAGGATGCCAAGCGTAAAACCTTCAATGAAAATGGCGTAAAAACTACATCTGTCATGGCGTAAAAACTACATTGAAAGTAGCGTAAAATCAGCATTGAGAATGGCGTAATTTCGCATATCGCGTGATAGAGAGGGACGGCCGTCTATGGATGCACCAAAGAGATTGACCCAAAAGGGATATAGGCCCCGGCTCATAGAGGAGCGCCTCGACACCCTTATGCGGGCGTTTGGCTGTGTGGAGATCAACGGCCCCAAATGGTGCGGCAAGACCTGGACGGCGCTCTCTCGCTCGGCGAGCGTCTCCAGGCTCGATGAGCCTGCGCAGCGTGCGGCGGCAGAGGTCGACCCAAGTCTGGCGCTCATCGGCGATGCGCCACACCTGGTCGATGAATGGCAGGAGGTGCCCGAGGTTTGGGATGCCGCCCGGCGTTTCGTGGACGCGAGCGGCAACGAACGGGGGACACTTTTGCTCACGGGCTCGACCGCGCTCAAAAGCGAGGAGCGCAGCCATGTTCGTCATTCCGGCACGGGTAGGATCGCCCGTCTGTCAATGCGCCCCATGGCCCTGTGTGAGTCGGGCGACGGCGAGCCGCTCGTGTCACTGGCAAGCCTCTTTAAGGGCGAGGATTTTGCCCCTCAGCGTCGCGAGAGCACGGTGGATGACGTCGCCCGCTGGTGCTGCAGGGGCGGTTGGCCTGCAAATCTTGGGCTTTCGGAAGATCTTGCGCGAGAGACGGCAAGCCAGTACGTGCACTCGGTGCTCGACGTCAACGTGCTGGACGAGGGCATGTCGCCCGAGCTTGCACACGGCCTTTTGCGAGCTCTTGCCATGAACGAGAGCCAGGCTGTCACGTACAAGACGCTCGTAAAGGACGCCTCGTACGGTGAGGCGGGCCCCGACGAGAGGACCATCGCTGCGTACTTGGACCTCTTCAACAGGCTCAAGCTGACCGAGGACCTGTGCGGATGGGAGCCGCCCATGCGCTCGAAGGCCCGCGTTCGCGTGCGCCCCAAGCGCTACTTCTGTGACCCGTCACTTGCGGCGGCGTTGCTGGGGGCTACCCCTGAGCGGCTGCTTGGCGATATGCAAACGCTGGGGATGCTCTTTGAGAATCTCGTCCTGCGCGACGTGCGCGTGTTCCTTTCCACCTACGGCGGTGTCGACAACAGTGTCCATTATTTCCGAGATGAGAAGGGCCTTGAGGTCGATCTGATCGTTGAGCACGACGGGCGCTGGGGAGCCATCGAGGTCAAGCTGAGTGATGCGAAAGCAGACGATGGAGCGAGAAATCTCAAGGCGCTGGAGAGGAAAGTGCTCTCCAATCCTGCCGCCCAGAATGCCGCGCCGGCGTTTTTGGCGGTCGTGGTTGGAAAGGGGAGCATTGCCTACACACGCGACGACGGCGTGGCGGTGATTCCCATGGCGGCACTTGGGGCGTAGTGGTTTTGCGGGCGTGCCGTGCTTCCTTTACCGAAAATCCATTTGGTAAACCAGATGCTCGCGGATAGAATAAAGTTGACGGCAGCCCAAGTTCTGGAGAGCTGGGAAACGCCGTTGCTTGGTCAAGAGGTCGGTGCCTTAATGGCAGCGACTTGTTATGCTTCGAATGCTGCTTGAGTGCCTCGGAAAGTTCGATAAGCGCCGTGAAGAGCGAGACCAAAGCAACCAAGAGCTCTACGAGCTCTGATGGGCCCGGGATGACCTCTGATTCAAGTCACCGGGCCTCAATCTTTTTCATCCATTTGAATAGAGCGGGCGACTCTCTTGGGGCCATCTGCATGGCGCGTGCCTGGCGCGCGTGGCACAGCATCCCATTTTTGTGTCCGCACGGGTGGCTACGCTTACCGCAACGTAGCCATTCGTGGAAAGGACGGATGTCATGGCAACGGATAAGACCGGTTATGTGAGCGTTGGCGCCGAGATAGAGGACGAGGTTATGCCCGACCGCGTGATCTTTAGCATTGGCTTTGGTGGTCGCCGCACCACCAAGGAATCGTGCCTGGAGGATTACAACACCGATCGCGCCCGCGTAGCCGCCGCGCTGGCGCCCTTTGGTTTGGATAGCGAATTAACATGCTGTCGGTACACTTGTTATGCGCAGATGACGCGCAAGAAGGCGACGATTGTGGGCTACAACTACTATGCGTACGGTACGGTTGCCGCGCCTGTCGATTCGACTGACTTTGCTGCTGTGTGGACCGCACTCAATACCTGCGAGTCACATGCCGACATGAGCATTCGATTTGAGTTGGCGGATCAGCGCGCGGCGGAAGACGC
>USCS01000197.1 GCA_900552875.1 uncultured Collinsella sp.
CGCCCCAGCCGAAACCGGGGCGCCGCATGCGCACGAATATGTCGCGTTTCGATTACTGACGATCGAGCTTGCGGACAGCAACGCGCTTGCTGTACTCGTCGACGTGACCGAAGTCGCCGATGCCGACGGACTCGGCAACGTTGGCGCCGGTGGCCATAGCGAGCTTCATGGCCTCCTCGACGTTGTCGCGATCCCTGTACCACTTGTGCAGGAACGCAGCGAGGGTGCAGTCGCCAGCGCAGACGGAAGAAACCAGCTTGATGTTGAACTCACGCTTGGCGTACCAGATGTCCTCGCCGTTGGAGAAGTAAGCGTCGCCGCGGCTACCACGGGTGAGCAGCACGTTCTGAACGCCAGCGTCGTGAGCCATCTTCATAGCAACGCGAACCTCGTCGTCGGTGTCGACCGGCACGCCGAAGATGGCCTTCATCTCGTGATGGTTCGGCTTGATGAGCAGCGGCTTCTTGTGAGCGAGCTCCTTGAGCTTGTCGGAGGACAGGTCCAGGACGACGTCGGCGCCACGAGCCTGAGCGTGCTCCATGACCTGAGCCAGGAAGTCGGGCGTAGCTTTGGGAGGCACGGAGCCGGAAACGATCAGGCACTCGAGATCGCCCGCGGTGTCCAGGATGTTATAGAGCTCCTCCTGGTGCTGCGGCGTGATCGGAGCACCCGGGTTCAGGATGCCGTACTCGTGCTGGCCATCGTTGACGTAGGTGTTAATGCGCGTGATACCGTCGGTCCAGACCGGGCGGCAGAGGCAACCCAGGTTCATGACCTCCTCGACGATGAACTTGCCCGTGAAGCCAGCGAAGAAGCCGAGCGCGACGGTGTCGACGCCCATCTTCTTAAAGGCGAAGGACACGTCGAGGCCCTTGCCGTTAGCCGTGTAGCTGGCCGAGCCGGTGCGGACGTTCTCGTCGGGCTCGAGCGGAGAGCTCGAAACCGTCATGTCGACAGCCGGGTTAGCGGTTAGCGTGTAGAACATTTACAGTACCCCCTGTATATGTGAGGGCCGCGTGGCCGGCCCATTCCAACCACGCGGTTACCTCTGATACCAAATTAGCGAGCTGCGGACTCGAGCAGTGCCTTGACCTCGGCTGCGGTGTTGCAGGCGAGCGCCTTCTCGGCGAGCTCGTCGCACTCGGCCTTGGTCCACTGGCTGATGGTCTTGCGGGCGCGCAGGATAGAAGGAGCGCTCATCGAGAACTCCTCCAGGCCCCAGCTGATCAGCAGCGGCTCGAGCAGCGGATCGGCAGCGGCTTCGCCGCACATACCGACCATGATGCCGGCCTTCACGCCGCTCTCGATGATGTTCTTGAGCGAGCGGAGCACGGCGGGATAGTAAACCTGGTACAGGTTGGAGATGGTGTCGTTACCACGGTCGGCGCACATGGTGTAGCCGATCAGGTCGTTGGTGCCGATGGAGAAGAAGTCGGCGACCTCGGCAAGACGGTCTGCGAGCAGCGAAGCGGCGGGCGTCTCGACCATGATGCCGACCTCGATGTTCTCGTTGAACTTGCGACCCTCTTCGGTCAGCTCGGCCTTGCACTGCTCGACGAGCTCCTTGACAGCCAAGACCTCCTCGACGCAGGTGACGAGCGGGATCATGATCTTGACGTCACCGAAGGCGCTAGCGCGCAGCAGAGCGCGGAGCTGGACCTTGTACTGGTCGGGATTGGCCAGGCAGTAACGCACGGCGCGGAAGCCCATGAAGGGGTTATCTTCCTTGACCATGTGCAGATACGGAATCTCCTTGTCGCCGCCAACATCGAGCGTGCGGATGATGACCGGAGCACCCTTGAGCGCGCTGGCGACCTTACGGTAGGCGTTGAACTGCTCCTCCTCGGAAGGAAGCTCAGCAGAGTCCATGAACAGGAACTCGGAGCGGAACAGACCGATGGCCTCGGCGTCGTGATCGAGCGCGTTGGGCACGTCATCGGGGTTACCGATGTTGCAGGCGATGATCTTCTTGATGCCATCGGCAGTCACGGACGGCTTGCCGCGGAAGGCCTCGAGGGCTGCCTTCTCGGCAGCGAAGGCCTCGGCCTTGGCGGTGTATGCGGCGAGCGTCTCCTCGTCGGGATCGGCCTCAACGATACCCTTGCCACCGTCGACGACAACGGTCATACCGTTGCGCAGCGCGGTGCAGCTATTGGAAACCGAAAGGACAGCCGGGATCTCGAGGGCGCGCGCAATAATCGCGGAGTGCGACGTGCGGCCACCGGTCTCGGTGACGATACCGGCAACGTGGGCCTTATCGATCGTGGCGGTCATGGACGGCGTAAGGTCGTGAACGACAACGACAGTATTCTCGGGCAGGACGGAGAGGTCGACGACCTCCTTGCCCAGCAGCTCGGCCAGAATACCGGTGCGGATGTCGGCGATGTCGGCCGCGCGCAGACGAAACATCTCGTCGTCCATAGACAGGAACATGTTCTCGAACATGGTCGAAGTGTCCATGAGCGCCTGCTCGGCGCAGGTACCGCCGTCAATGGCGGCGTTGATGGCGTCGGTCATGCCCGGGTCCTGAGCCAGGACAATGTGTCCGCTCATGATCTCGGCCTCGGCCTCACCCACCGTCTCCTTCATGTGGTCGGCCTGAGCCTGGGTCTTCTCGCAGAAGACCGAAAGAGCGGACTGATAGCGCTCCTTCTCTGCTGCCGAATCAGCAACCTCGTGCGGCTCAAACGTCAAGTCGGGATCGACGGCGACCATGACGGTGCCGATACCGATGCCCTCGGAAGCGTTGACTCCCTGATACATTCCCATTCCTCTCTCCGTGTCATGTGATAAAGCGTTTTGCCATATCCATGACAAAAGAGCGCAGCTACCTTACAACAGGTCACTGCGCCCCCAAATATGAACTTAGTTGTTCAACATGCGACCCGTTTGAGTTCTACTCGCCAAGACCGCTCTTGATGAGCTCGATGGCAGCAGCCAGAGCCTCGGCCTCGTCAGCGCCGTCGCACTTGACCTCGACCTCGGTACCGCAGGGGATACCAGCAGCCATGAGGGCCATCGGGGACTTGCCGTTGACCTCCTTCTCGGGGGTGACGACCGTCACGTCACAGGCGTACTTGCCCATGGTGGAGGCGAACAGACCAGCCGGACGCATGTGCAGACCCTGAGGATTAACGAGGGTAGCCTTCTCAGAAACCATAATTGACTCCTTTTTTGTGTTTAACCCCTGTCATGCCTGTGGCAGGAGTCAGATTCACGACGTTGTTTATATTAACTCACATCAAACGGTTTTTCATTGTGTTTCGCACGAATTGTTGGACAGATGTCTGTTCTGTCCGCTTGCTCGCCCCGGACCCCGCGCGCGGACCCATGAGATTTCCTGCTCTACAGTCCTGCTCGCACGAAGAGCACATTAAGTGCTCTTCGGCTCGTGCGGAACTCGCGATAAATCTCACTGGCCGCGCCC
>USCS01000198.1 GCA_900552875.1 uncultured Collinsella sp.
GAGCCTCCTCCGGTTCCGGCGAACCAAACAGTGACAGTTGCTCGGCCATGGTCTCTGTACCTCCCATCCCATACGTCTTTAGAAACAAGAGCCCCGCTCGGGTGAGCGGGGCTCGGATACATGCGTTTACGCGACTGTTACAGCGCCATCGTGCGGGCGCGGTCGATACGCGCCAGACAGTCGTCGCGGCCGACGAGCGCCATGGTCTCACCCAGCGGGGGGCTCACCATGTTGCCGCAGACGGCGACGCGCACGGCCTGGAACACCACGCGCTTCTTGAGGTCCATCTGCTCGGGCAGCGGCTCAAGCGCGGCGTCGATGTTGGCAGCCGTCCAATCGTCCACGCCCTCGAGCGCGGCCTTGGCGGCATCAAGAATGGCGCCCATGCCTTCCTTGGCCAGGCCCTTGTTGACGGACTTCTCGTCATACTCGAGCGTCTCGGCCGTAGCGAAGATGGGAGCGGCGACGGTCACGGCGTCGGCCGGCATCTTGGTGCGCGGCTTAACGATGGCGGCAAGCGCGTCGATCCAATCCTCGCCGTACTCGACATTACCCTCGATGAGACCCGCCTCGTGCAGCTCGGGAACCATGATCTCGTCGGCAAACTGAGCATCGGACATGCCATTGATGTACTCGGCGTTGACCCAGTCGAGCTTCTTGGGGTCGAAGGTCGCCGGGTTCTTGGAGATGCGGTCGAGCGAGAACTTGCTGGCCAGGACATCGCGCGGGATGATCGTGGTTTCGCCGTCGAGCGACCAGCCGAGCAGCGCCAGGTAGTTGACAAAGGCGTCGGACAGGTAGCCGGCGTCGCGGTACTCCTCCACCGAGGTGGCGCCGTGGCGCTTGGAGAGCTTTTTGCCGTCGGCGCCCAGGATCATGGAGATGTGGGCGAACGTGGGCACGGGAGCGCCGAGGGCCTCGTAGACCATGACCTGACGCGGGGTGTTGGACAGGTGGTCGTCGCCGCGGATGACGTGGGTGATCTTCATCATGGCGTCGTCGACGACGGTCGCGAAGTTATACGTGGGCGTACCGTCGGAGCGGAAGATGACAAAGTCGTCGAGCTCCTTGGCGTCGAAGGTCACCTCTCCGTGGACGGCGTCGTGGATGACGACGTCGCCGCGGTCCTCGGGCACCTTGATGCGCAGGACGTAGGACTCCCCGGCCTCGATGCGGCGGCGGGCCTCCTCGGGATCAAGATCGCGGCAACGGCGCTGATAGCCCTGGAAGGGGTCCTTGCGCTCCTGCGCGGCCTTGCGGTCGGCGTCGAGCTGCTCCTTGGTGCAGAAGCAGGGATAGGCCTTGCCCTCGTCCCAAAGCTTCTGGGCGGCCTGCTTGTACAGGTCCAAGCGCTCGGTCTGGGCGTAGGGGCCAAAATCGCCGCCCACCTCGGGACCCTCGTCCCAGTCCAGGCCCAGCCAACGCATGGCGCGCAGGATGATCTGCGTGTTCTCGTCGGTGGAGCGGGTGGGGTCGGTGTCGTCGATGCGCAGGATGAACGTGCCGCCGTTAGCACGGGCGAAAGCCCAGTTATAGATAGCGGTGCGGGCGCCGCCAATGTGCAGCTTGCCCGTCGGTGAGGGTGCAAAGCGGACGCGAACGTCTGATGCCATGGAAATCTCCTCGATTGCAGGATGGATGTCTAACCGCACCAGTATAAAGCATCAAAGCAACCTCCGCACAAAGGGCACCGACCTACTCATTGGGGACAGACTTAAATGACCAGTCGTTGGAGACGTTCTTAGTTTAAGGCTGGTCATTTATGTCTGTCCCCAATGAGTAGGTGCGGAAAGGGTGTGAATGTTTGATTTACGCGCTATGATGAGCCCTTGCATAGAGAGCCCGGCGGAATGGTAACGGTCGCCGGAACACGTTTTTGAAAGGACAATCATGTCAGAAGAACTTCGTTCCATCCCGCCCCAACACGGGTCCTTTGTTTTTACGTCGGAGTCGGTGACCGAAGGTCATCCCGATAAGATCGCCGACCAGATCAGCGACGCCGTCCTCGACGCAATCCTCGCCAAAGAAATAGAGCTCCAGGAGCAGGGCTACATCGCCCCCAACGGCGTGCCTGCCAACGTGGAGAACGTCCGCTGCGCCTGCGAGACCCTCGTAACCACCGGCACCGTCATCGTCGCCGGCGAGATTCGCACCCAGGCCTACGTCGACGTACAGGAAATCGCCCGCGGCGTTATCCGCCGCATTGGCTACAACCGTGCCAAGTTCGGTTTTGACTGCGACACCTGCGGCGTCATGAGCCTCATCCACGAACAGTCACCCGATATCGCCCAAGGCGTTGACGAGTCCTTCGAGACCCAGACCGGCGCTACCACCGACCCGATCGACCTGATCGGTGCCGGCGACCAGGGCATGATGTTCGGTTATGCCTCCAACGAGACCAAGACCCTCATGCCCATGCCACACTACCTGGCAAGCCGCCTGGCCGAGCGCCTGGCCGCCGTGCGTCACGACGGTACCCTCGCCTATCTGCGTCCCGACGGCAAGACCCAGGTCACCGTGCGCTACGAGGAAGGCAAGCCCGTCGAGGTCACGACCATCGTCATCTCCACGCAGCACGCCGCCGAGATCGAGGACATGGGCAAGATCAAGGCCGACCTCATCGAGCACGTCATCACCCCGGTCATGGCCGCTGAGAACATGCCGTGGGACAACGCGGACATCTACGTGAACCCCACCGGTCGCTTTGTCGTGGGCGGCCCCATGGGCGACACGGGCCTCACCGGCCGCAAGATCATCGTCGACACCTACGGCGGCTACGGCCGTCACGGCGGCGGTGCCTTTAGCGGCAAGGACTGCACCAAGGTCGACCGCTCCGCCGCGTATGCCGCGCGCTGGGTCGCCAAGAACGTGGTCGCCGCCGGCCTGGCCGACCGCTGCGAAGTCGAGCTTGCTTACGCCATCGGCGTTTCCAAGCCCCTTTCAATCATGGTCGACACCTTCGGTACCGCTAAGGTCGCCGAGGACAAGATCGTTGAGGCCGTAGAGAAGACCTTCGACCTGCGCCCGGGCGCAATCATCCGCGACCTAGACCTGCGTCGCCCCATCTACGAGAAAACAGCAGCCTACGGTCACTTCGGCCGAGAAGACGCCGACTTCACCTGGGAAAAAACCGACCGAGTCGAAGAACTCAAAGCAGCCTGTGGCCTGTAAGCTAGCAAGAAAAGCCACTGCCAAATAAAAACACACCAATAAGAGGTACCGGAACAACCGGTACCTCTTTTTTATTTGAACGGTGGTGAAGACGTTTCGATATACAAGGTAAGACACGTCCCTAGCTAATGAATTTTAACATCTAGCAACTTCAACCATGTATCCTTAGTCCCGAGGGGTGGGGCATAAGGTCGATCGCGAGTTCCGCACGAGCCGGAGA
>USCS01000199.1 GCA_900552875.1 uncultured Collinsella sp.
CGACGTAGATTCACCCGGCGACAACAAAAGTGATCCTGCCACTCCTGAAAAGGACGCCGACGAGGCGGCTACAAAAAAGTCGGGACGCACGACAGCCGATGAACCAAAGCTCGCTGCAACCGGCGACTCCACTTGGATGGCCAGCATCGCATTGGCCATGGCGGCCACGGCCTGCTTCACGGCAGCGAGAAGGCTTGAGCCCAAGCAGCATAGGCACGAACAGTAGCTCAAAGCGAACTCAACTGGGAAGGGCAGATGGATAGCCGTCCTTCTCTTATAATCAACCCAATCCGCTGAAATGCAATCAGTTAACGAGTTTCGCCAGACGCTCGGCCTCTACCCCGCTCTAGCAAGCCACCAGGCGATGAGATAATGCCCACGACTATCAACGTAAGCAAGGAGCGCGCTATGGCAGACAACGAGACCAAACCCTCGGCGAACGACGGCCGAGAGGAGCTCGTGGCAAAACAGCTCGCATCGACCAAAATCCACCTCGCGCTCACTCAGAAGCGGGTGGACGTCTCCGGCGCCATCAAGCTACCGCTCGAGCGAATTCCCCAACTCGGCGTGGCGTTCGCTTCGCTCCCCTCGATGTTTCGCACCGTCACCAACACGGTGAGCGTGCCCACGCTGCTCCAGGCGACTGACAAATATGGTAACCCGCTCGATCCGTCGAAACTCAACACGTTCAAGGACGGCAGCGGTCTCACAGGGGGCTACCGCGACGCCGCCAAGGGCCTTGGGCAGGCGCGCTTCCACGTAGTCGAGGGCGACATCGCCACGAGCGTCACGCAGGTGCCTTACGATCCAACATCGCTATTCATGGCAGCCGCAATCGCGCAGATAAACCAAAAGCTCGACTCCATCCAGGAGTCCGTCGACGAAATGTTCGAGTACATGCGTCAGCGCGACAAGGCCAACATGCGTGGCAACCTCAAGACGCTCGCAGACATCCTCAACGGTTACGGCCTCAACTACGGCAACGCCACCTACATGGCAAACGCCCATATGAAGGTGCTCGACATCAAGCAGTCGTCCGCGCAGGACATGGAACTCTTCCGCTCGCAGGCACAGGCGGATCTGAAAAAGAAAGGGTTCATCGAGGTGCGAGACGGCTTGGGCAGACGCCTCGACAAGGTGCTCGACTACCTCAAAGACTGCCAGCTCGCCACCTACATCCACGCGTTCTCGCTGTTCCTCGAACCCATGCTCGCCCAGAACTTCGAGCCCGCAAAGCTCGCGGACGCCACTGCGAAGATCGAGGCTGATTCGATCGCGTACCGCGAGCTCTACACCGACTGCTACAACGCACTCGAAGCGGGGCTGTCGACACCGTCGATGCGGCACTGCTGGGCGGTATCGCGTCCGCGGGCAAATTGCTCGGTCACGCCATCGCAAAGACCCCCGTGGGCGACCATACACTCATCGACGAGGCGCTCGAAGGCGCAGGAGAGAGCATCGGAAAGTTCAACGACAAGCAATCCGAGAAACTCCTCGAAAAGCTCCATCAGGCAAAGACGCCCGACGTCACGCCGTTCAAGCAGAGCGTAAAGGAGATCGACACCCTCTACAACCGCCCCGCGCAGATCGCCGTGGACGCCGAGAACGTCTACATCTTGCCTGCCAAGCAGCAGGAAGAGTAACGATACGCGACAGGCACGCGCCATGCAGACAGCTAACGCCCCTACCTTCCCGCCGCCTTCAGCTTCAGCAGCAGGTCGCCCAGCTCGGGGCACTTGCTAGAGAGGCGTGTCTGGGCCCGCTCGCCCATCCCCCAACGTTGGCGGACTTCTTGGGCGCGCGGACTCACGTGATAGTCCCCGTCCATCACCTGCTTGAGCAGCTTGGCGGTCACGCGCGCATCGGCTAGGGCGCTGTGGGCATGGCCCGTCGACTCGTCAAACTCGATGCCGAACCACGTTGCCGCGTCGCCCAACGAGACGCGCCCGTGGCTGCCAACGTCCATGATCGAGGTGTAAAACGCCTGCAGGTCGGCCCAGTCCGTAGGAAATGTGGAAAGGTCGATGTGCTTTGCCTGGCACTCGGTCAAAAGCTGCCGACGGTCCGCACCGCTCCAACAGACCACCTGGGCGGAGTAGCGACCGATCCAATCGCTGAGCCTTTTTATCACCATGTAGAGCGGATCGGCCATCGCGGTGTCCACGGCCGATATCCCCGTGAGCTCGCGGACGGGATACGCAACGCCTTCGGTAAATTCCGTCTGCACAAACTGCGAGAACTCGCCCATAACGTTGCCGTGGTAATCGAGCTTAACGGCGCCGACCTCGATAATCTCATTGCGCAGCCCACGGCGCTGGCGCTGCTTTGGCACCGGCGCAAACTCAAAGTCCAGCACAATCTGGCGCGCAAAGTTCGTCGTATCGATAGCCGAGATACACGGCGTCTTTTCAGCTGACACGGTTAGGGCCTTTCTCCGTTGCTTGCCGCTTGTTACATAAGCGGCTACATTGCCGTAAGGATAGGTGGCCGCGCGGACATGAAAGCTGGGCGCAATACCATGCGCTAATCACACGCCATGCAGACGGCCCCAAGAGAGTCGCCCGCTCTATTCAAATGGATGAAAAGATTTAGGCCCGGTGACTTGAATCAGCGGTCATCCCGGGCCCATCAATATGCAGTGTACCTATAGAGGGCTGGTTAATCAAACGGGCTTTCGGTGACGAAGACCTGCGCGTCTAGCCCCAATCGCCCAGCGCCGTCTTCTGCCGCCCTTACGAAAGGCTGCTATTCGAGGGAATCACGTTGCTGTTATTATCGAACATATATTCGTATTTATGACCGCGCTTTGATTGAATGGCAGTTGTTGACGGCAGTTCCATGTGCCGGGCAGCGCCCTCCATGCGACGGGAGGTGATGCCCATGACCGATCTGATTGATTTCGTGAAGCTCCTGACCGCTTTGGTCTCGCTCCTCACGGCGCTTATCGGACTTTCCGAGGCACTTAAGCAGCGTACGAAGCAAAAGAAGAGGGGTCGACGCCGTTAAGGCATTGACCCCTTAATCGAAGTAACGGCGCTGCCCAGCTATCCACAACTTGGGCTGCCGTCGACCTTACTCTACCCACGGACATTGAGTTTAACAAATGGTTTTTTCGGTAGCGAAGCCTCGGTCCCTCAGCCGCTCAGCACCTGCTTCCTACTCCAGCCACCATTCCATATCCACGGAGCACTCGACCTCGATAGGCTCTGGCTCCAGCACCGTCTCCTCGGAGCCTCCGGACGCCCCATCGGGAGCACACGCGGCAACACAGTATGTTCGACCATAGCCCGCCGCCCGACTGTTATACGAGATATGCTTGACGCCGCCCAGCATAGACCCCGCCGCAACGGCAAGTGCCTGCGCGTTGCCGCGA
>USCS01000200.1 GCA_900552875.1 uncultured Collinsella sp.
ATCCAAGGGTTATACCCTAAGAGCAAACCACCCCTTTTAGGGGTGGTTTTGATTTCCCTTGTATGTTCAGTTTGTTTACATACCGTTTAGGCTGATTTCTCTACCGTCTACGGGTATTTCGCGTTAAACTTCTAAACAGTAGAGTAAAACACTTAGTAAACAGAACAAAACGAAACATGCGTCTGTTTACTGAACATGTGATTAGGGGAGGACGTACATGGACAAGATCAAGCTCGGCTTTGTGCCCACGCGCCGCAGTATCTTTAGCGCGCCGGACGCAATCAAGTATCGCGGCCTGACGGCTGATCGCCTGCGCGAGATCGGCGTCGACATCGTGGATATCGACGACATCAATGAAGAGGGCCTGCTGTTCGACGACAGCCATATCGAGCCCATCGTCAAGAAATTCCGCGCCGAGGGCGTCGATGGCATTATGCTGTGCCACGCCAACTTTGGCACCGAGTACGTTTGCGCCCGCCTTGCCCGCGAGCTCGGTCTACCCGTACTGCTGTGGGGTCCGCGCGACGAGCGCCCCGAGCCCGACGGCACACGCCTGCGCGATAGCCAGTGCGGCCTGTTCGCCACCGGCAAGGTCCTGCGCCGCTTCCAGGTTCCCTTCACCTACATGACCAACTGCCGCCTGACCGACCCCGAGTTCGAGCGCGGCGTTTGGGACTTTTTGGCCGTTTGCAACGTGGTCAAGACCTTCAAGCACACCCGCATCCTGCAGATGGCCACCCGTCCGTTCGACTTCTGGTCGACCATGTGCAACGAGGGCGAGCTGCTCGAGAAGTTCAACATCCAGCTTTCGCCTATCCCCATGACCGAACTTGTCCAGGCTGTGCGCGACGCCCAGGCCGACGAGCAGGCCATGGCCGCCATGCTTGCCCACATCAACGACAGCTTTGAGATCTGCATCCCCGAGGACAAGGTCCCCGCGGTCGCCGGTCTTGCCATCGCCATGAAGCGCTTGGTCGAGAAGTATGGCTGCAACGCCGGTGCCATTCAGTGCTGGAACGCTCTGCAGGACGAGCTGGGCATTATGCCCTGCGCCGCCAACGCCATCCTCAACGAGATGGGCATTCCTATCGTATGCGAGACCGATATCCACGGCGCCATCACCGCGCTGATGGTCGAGGCCGCCGACCTGGGCCGTCACCGCGGCATGTTCGCCGACTGGACTGTGCGCCATCCCGATAACGAGAACGGCGAGCTGCTGCAGCATTGCGGCCCCTGGCCCTGCAGCTGCGCGGCCGTCAAGCCCAAGCTCACCTACCCGCTGGCTTTCGATCACCCCGGCGCGCTGACGGCCGAGGCCAAGCACGGCGACCTCACCCTTGCCCGCTTTGACGGTGACAACGGCGAGTACTCGCTGCTACTGGGCAACGCCCGCGGCATCGACGGCCCGGCCGGCATGGGCACCTACCTGTGGGTCGAGGTCGACAACCTCAAGCGCCTCGAGGCCAAGATCGTCGAGGGTCCCTACATCCACCACTGCGTCGCTATTCACGCCAACGTGGTGCCGGTGCTCTACGAGGCGTGCAAGTATATCGGCATCGCTCCCGACCTGTACGACCCGATTGAGCAGGACGTTAAGGCTTACCTGCGCGGCGAGTAGGGTCGTGCCTACTTTGTAGCAACGAGCCGGCGCGCTACCACAGCACCCAACCTTGCGGTTCAAGCCGTCGCTTGCGTACCAAAGTACGCGGCGCTCCTCTTTCACCACAATCTTGGGCACTGTGGAAACGCGGTGGCTTTGACTTTGGAAATTCCCTGAAAGGAGTTTTTCGTGGCAACTATCGAAGAGCTTGAGTCCCTGCGCTGGGACCTTCGCCGCGATTGCGTCGATATCATCATGGCTGGCGCCGGCGGCCACATCGGCGGCGACATGTCGGTGATCGACGCCCTCATGACCCTCTACGCCAACCACCTCAACATTTCGCCCGAGACCGTCGACGATCCCAACCGCGACCGCTTCGTGCTTTCCAAGGGCCACGCTATGGAGGCCTACTACGCGGTGCTCTGCCACGAGGGCTATCTTGACCTCGACGACGTCAAGGCCCGCTTCTCCAAGTTCGGCAGCCCCTACATCGGCCACCCCAACAACAAGCTCAAGGGCATCGAGATGAACTCGGGCTCGCTGGGTCACGGCCTGCCCGTGGCCGTGGGCATGGCGCTCGCCGGCAAGATGGACGGCCGCGACTATCGCGTCTACACCATCATGGGCGATGGCGAGCTTGCCGAGGGCTCGGTCTGGGAGGGCGCCATGAGCGGCGGTAACTACCAGCTCGATAACCTGTGCGCGCTCGTGGACCGCAACCGCCTGCAGATCAGCGGTAGCACCGAGGACGTTATGAAGCAGGATTCGCAGGAGGAGCGCTGGGCCGCCTTCGGCTGGAACGTGCTCTCCATTCCGGGCAACGACGTCCGGGCCATCGACGCCGCGCTGACGCTTGCGACCGAGACCTGCGGCAAGCCCACGGTCATCATCCTCAACACGGTGAAGGGCTATGGCTCGCCCGTTATGGAGGACAAGGCCGCCTGGCATCATCACCTGCCCAACGATGAGGAATATGCCCAGATCATCGCCGATTTCGCTGCCCATAAGGAGGCCATCAATGGCTAACAAGATCGCCAATCGCAAGGTTATCTGCGACACGCTGCTCGAGGCCGCGAAGACCGATAAGGACATCGTCGTCCTGTGCTCCGACTCCCGCGGCTCCGCATCGCTCACGCCGTTCTTTGATCAGTATCCCCAGCAGTCCGTCGAGGTCGGCATCGCCGAGCAGGACCTGGTGAGCATCGCCGCCGGCATGGCTTCGTGCGGCAAGAAGGCCTGGGCCGCCTCGCCGGCGTCCTTTGTGACCACGCGCTCGTATGAGCAGTGCAAGGTCGACGTCTCGTACTCCAACACCAACGTCAAGCTCATCGGCATCTCGGGCGGCGTGTCCTACGGCGCCTTGGGCATGAGCCATCACTCCGCGCAGGATATCGCCGCCATGAGCGCGATTCCCAACATGCGCGTGTATCTGCCGAGCGATCGCTTCCAGACCGCCGAGCTCGTGCGGGCCCTGGTCGCCGACAACAAGCCGGCCTACATCCGCGTGGGCCGCAACCCGGTCGAGGACGTGTACACCGAGGACGAGTGCCCGTTCCAGATGGACCGCGCCACCTGGGTACGCCGCGGCACCGATGTAACGCTCGTCGCTACCGGCGAGATGGTCCGCCATGCCGTGGACGCTGCCGACCTGCTGGCCGAGCAGGGCATCTCGGCAACGGTGCTCGACATGTATTGCGTCAAGCCGCTTGACGCCGAGGCCGTGATTGAGGCCGCCGGTG
>USCS01000201.1 GCA_900552875.1 uncultured Collinsella sp.
AATGATCCGGACCTAGAAAGCGTAACTCGCGTCATTCTTGCCTCCGGAGCCATCGATGCGTGCATTGAAGCCGCCAAAAAAGAAGTTTCTCAAGGAATTGATGCATTAAATTGCTTACCGACTAGCGCATTTAAAAATTCTCTGATAGAATTGCTTTCCTTGACAGTTGAGAGAGATCGATAGGTCGCTCGAAACGCAAGAATCGGAGTGTAGCTCAGCCTGGTAGAGCACTGCGTTCGGGACGCAGGGGTCGCTGGTTCAAATCCAGTCAACCCGACCAGAGCATGAGGAGGGACCGCTTCTTGCGGTCCCTTTTTTTAGCTATTGTTGTGATACCGCGATACCCGCGGTATACTCATTCAAGCTTGTCTCGCTGTATTGTGGAGGTCTACATGTTTGGACTGAGGGCTCCTGAGCTCATCATTATTCTCGTTGTTGTCCTGATTATCTTTGGGCCCAAGAACCTGCCGAAGCTCGGTAAGTCTCTCGGCTCTACCGTCAAGAATATCCGCGAGGGTATGGAGGGCGACGATAAGGGCGAAACCAAGCAGGCCGAGGACGTTGTGGTCGAGGAGTCCAAGGAGGACAAGGAGATCGCAGAGCTCGAGGCCAAGCTCGCTGCTGCCAAGCAAAAGAAGGCAGAGGACAGCGACGCGGACGCAGAGTAGTCCCATCCCTTTGGGGTGAGCACCTGACCGGCTTGCCCGCAGGCTAGCCGGTCTTTTTCGTTTTTGTTGACAGTTGATCGTTACATCATAGTTGGGGAGATATCCGTATGGACGCAAGCCAGATCGTACTGACCGCTGAGGGCCGCCAGAAGCTCGTCGAGGAGCTCGCTTGGCGTGAGGGCGATTACGCCAAGGAGATCGTCGAGGACATCAAGGAAGCCCGCGCGTTCGGCGACCTTTCGGAGAACTCCGAGTACGATGCCGCTAAGGACAAGCAGGCCCAGAACGCCGCTCGTATCGCCGAGATCCAGGCCATCCTCGCCAACGCTCAGATCGCTGCCAGCACGGGCGACCTGACCGTCTCCATTGGCTCGACTGTTACCCTGGTCGACCCCAACGGTGAGCTCATCGAGGTCACGCTTGTCGGTACCACCGAGACCAACTCGCTTGAGCACAAGATTTCCAACGAGTCTCCGGTCGGCCACGCCATCATCGGTCACGGCGAGGGCGACTCCGTCGAGGTCGTTACGCCTTCCGGCAAGACTCGCGTCTACACCATCGCCAAGATCGCACGCTAGACCACGGTCCCGCGTAAAGGTATGTTTTCGCTCCCTGGGACCGAATCCTGGGGAGCGTTTTAGTTTGAGGAGCTAACTTATGGCAGAGAACCAGAACGCCGCCGATCAGGCATCGACGCTCAACGACGAGCGCGCCACCCGCCTGGCCAAGCGCGCCGCCCTGTTCGAGGCGGGCCAGAACCCGTATCCCGAGCACTCTGAGCTTGAGGACTACGTCGCCGATATCGAGGCTAAGTACGCCGAGCTTGCTGATGGCGAGGACACCGAGGACGTCGTGAAGATCGCCGGCCGCGTGGTCGCCAAGCGTGGTCAGGGCAAGATCATGTTCATCGTCGTGCGCGATGCGACTGCCGAGATTCAGCTGTTCTGTCGCATCAACGACATGGACGAGGCTGCCTGGAATACGCTCAAGGCCCTCGACCTGGGCGATATCCTGGGCGTGACCGGCGTAGTCGTGCGCACCAAGCGTGGCCAGCTTTCCGTTGCCCCCAAGAGCGCGACGCTGCTCTCCAAGGCTGTTCGCCCGCTGCCCGAGAAGTTCCACGGTCTCTCCGACAAGGAGACCCGCTATCGCCAGCGCTATGTCGACCTGATCGCCAACGACGACGTTCGCGAGACCTTCCGCAAGCGTTCGCAGATTCTCTCCACGTTCCGCCGCTTTATGGAGTCCGATGGCTACATGGAGGTCGAGACCCCCATCTTGCAGACCATCCAGGGCGGCGCTACGGCTAAGCCGTTCATCACGCACTTCAATGCGCTCGATCAGGAGTGCTACCTGCGTATCGCCACCGAGCTGCACCTCAAGCGCTGCATTGTCGGTGGTTTTGAGCGCGTGTTCGAGATCGGCCGCATCTTCCGTAACGAGGGCATGGACCTTACCCACAACCCCGAGTTCACCACGATGGAGGCCTACCGTGCCTTCTCCGACCTCGAGGGCATGAAGGCGCTCGCCCAGGGTGTCATTAAGGCGGCTAACAAGGCTATCGGCAACCCCGAGGTTATTGAATACCAGGGTCAGACCATCGATCTGTCCGGTGAGTGGGCAAGCCGTCCCATGACCGACATTGTCTCCGACGTGCTCGGCAAGCCGGTCACCATCGACACGCCGGTCGAGGAGATTGCTGCCGCCGCACGCGAGAAGGGCCTGGAGATCAAGCCCGAGTGGACCGCCGGCAAGATCATCGCCGAGATCTATGACGAGCTGGGCGAGGACACCATCGTCAACCCCACCTTCGTGTGCGATTACCCCATCGAGGTTAGCCCGCTTGCCAAGCGCTTTGAGGATGACCCACGCCTGACCCATCGCTTTGAGCTGGTCATCGCCGGCCACGAGTACGCGAACGCGTTCTCCGAGCTCAACGACCCGGTCGACCAGGCCGAGCGCTTCGCTGCCCAGATGGCCGAGAAGGCCGGCGGCGACGACGAGGCCATGGAGTACGACGAGGATTACGTGCGCGCCCTCGAGTACGGTATGCCTCCCGCGGGCGGCATCGGCATCGGTATCGACCGTGTGGTCATGCTGCTCACCAACCAGGCTTCCATCCGCGACGTGCTGCTGTTCCCGCACATGAAGCCCGAGAAGGGTTTCCAGTCCGGTGCCGCTGCTGCCAAGGCTGCCGAGGCCGGCAACGCCGCCAGACCCTTCGTCAAGCCGCTCAAGCCCACGGTTGATTATTCCAAGATTGCCGTCGAGCCGCTGTTTGAGGAGTTTGTCGACTTTGATACCTTCTCCAAGAGCGATTTCCGCGCCGTGAAGGTTAAGGCGTGCGAGGCCGTCAAGAAGTCCAAGAAGCTGCTGAACTTTACGCTCGATGACGGCACCGGTACCGACCGCACCATCCTCTCCGGTATTCATGACTACTATGAGCCCGAGGACCTGGTCGGCAAGACCCTGCTCGCCATCACCAACCTGCCTCCGCGCAAGATGATGGGCATCCCCAGCTGCGGCATGCTGATCAGCGCCATCCACGAGGAGGAGGGCGAGGAGCGCCTCAACCTGATCCAGCTCGACGCCTCCATCCCCGCCGGCGCAAAGATGTACTAACTAGTTACGCGGTTCTACGAACCGCGTAACGGCTCGACGCTGC
>USCS01000202.1 GCA_900552875.1 uncultured Collinsella sp.
GGACGCCCGCAAGCAGGCGCCCGAGCCATGCATTAATCGGCGATTCTAACCCAGCAGCTTATCCAGCGTCACCGCAATGCCATCTTCGTTGTTATCGGCGGTCACCATCTGGGCTACAGCCTTAACCTCTTCGACGGCGTTACCCATGGCAACACCGGTGCCGGCCCACTCAATCATGGACTTGTCGTTCTGGCCGTCGCCAAACGATACGACCTCACTGGCATCGATGCCGAGCTTGGGCAGGGCACCCTCGAGTGCGCGGGCCTTGTCGATACCGGGCGCCGTGTACTCAAAGTACCAGTCGGCCGTAAACATGCCCGAAAGCGTCTGCTTAAAGGGCGCATACATCTCCTCGTAATGCGCCTGCAGGTAGGCCGGATCGCCCGCCGTCAGCAGCTTGTCCACGGGATAAGCATCAGCGACCTCATGCAGGCTCTCCACCTCGCGAATCTTAAGATCGCACGCGTCGCGCTCATACTTGACGATATTCTTCTGCGAGCCGTCAGGCAGCGTGATCATGCAATGGTACGAGTCCTCGACGTGCAAATCGCGACCGAGCGAAATCATAGGGATCACGTCAAAATTACGCAGGTGATCAATCAGGCGATGCAATTCGTCGGCAGGCATAGCCTGATCGAACAGCACCTCGTCGGTCTGGGCATCGACGACGTGTGCGCCGTTAAAGGCCACCAGCAGACCGTCATGGTTTTGAAGGTCGAGCTCTTGCGCCAAGGCGTGCAGCCCCCATGCGGGACGGCCCGAAGCCAAAATGAGCTTAATGCCCGACTCCTGCGCCGCGAGCAGCTTCTCGCGCGTACGCGGGCTAATCACTTTCTGATCGTTGGTGAGCGTACCGTCGATATCCATCGCGATGGCTTTGATTGCCATATATGCCTCCCTGTCATTGAACAACCTTGTCTGAGCCATCATACAGAACACCCATCGCGACTCCGTTTACAACGGGAAAAATGTCATATTGTCCCGAACATGAACGGCGTGTGGTCGTGAAGCTTTATCGCTCAGGTCAAATACGTCTGCTAGCGACGCTCATCCGTCGGTGTGCCCTCGACGATCGCGATGCCCGCCGATGCACCTAACGCGCTGGCGCCGGCCTCGATGAATGCGCAAGCCTCTTCGTAATTATGGATACCGCCCGCCGCCTTGATTGCCACGGCATCGCCGAGCACCTCGTGCATCAGCCGCACGTCCTCGAGCTTAGCACCGCCAAAGCTTCTGCCAGTCGATGTCTTAAGGAATCCCGGCTTGGCCTCCAGCGCGATCTCGCATACACGGCGCTTGGCGGCGTCGTCGCCGTCCAGTTTGCACATCTCGACGATCACCTTGTCAGTGATGCCATGCGCGCGACAAAAATCAGCAATGGTAGTCATCTCGCGCTCGATGGCATCAAAATCGCGGTTCTCAACCGACTCCTGATTCAAAACGTAGTCAATCTCGGTAAAGCCACACGCAGCGTATTCCTCAAACCTCGCAAGCTTCTCCTCAAGCGTCATAGTGCCCTGGGGAAAGTCGATAGCGCCGGCAAGGATGATGTCAGAGCCCTCGAGCATGGCGCGGCCCGTCTCGTACTCCTGCAGGTTCGCAAATACGCAGCGAAAGTTGTACTTTAACGCCTTCTCGACATACTGCTCAAACGTGTCCTCGGGGGCATCGATATAGTCGATGTATTTATTGATGGGTTTGGCAAGCGTCATGCTGGGCCTCCTTGTTCGGAGCTGACAACCGATTCGTGGTTTCACGCGAAAAACCACGTTCAATGTACGCCCGGCATGCAAGGACAGCGTCCGCATTCCGACAAGTGGTATGAAATTAGCCGTAAACGTATATTTACGGACAGCGAATGGCACCGCATGCGGATGCCGACAGCAAGGCATCCCCCCTCAATACACCCTCATGCCCATTTAAATAGCAAGGGGCCCGTATCTGTTGGGATGCGGGCCCCTTTCGGCCATGACCTATCTCAGCAGCAAAGACCACTTGCGGTGAGCGCGGTAGAACTCGATCGCACCATCTTATCCGAGCCGGGGCACGTTCGCATAGCGTGGCGCGTGACGGTTGCAAAACCACCCCATTTGAAACAAAGGCAAAAAAGTACTTGCAAAGACGCGTTCCGACATATAAGTTGATAAAAGACCGCCGTTGCGGTTTTAAGTAGATCGAGCATATGAAGTTTGAGTTTTAGCGTGTAAGAGAAGGAAGATCGGCAAAGTACAACCCCAAACGCAATGACAACTTAATGAGGTAACTGCCACATGTGAGGCACCCAGGGCATTGCTGTCTCGATTTTGAGCACGATGCCTTCCGCCTTGCATGGGCCGTTCCATCCCGCCCCTGCAGCAACCGCCTCACGGGCTCATTGAAAACCGCATAGCACCCCAACGTCAGCACATCACCCACGGCAAGCACATCACTCACGACAACCAACACATCAACAAACAGCACGAACATCAACCGATTGGAGAAGCTATGACAAACCACCACGCTGAAGACGGCGATAAGAAAAGCATTCTGGATGCCCGCATTGAGCGAGCATTTGCAAACGAATATGACGCCGCCTTTGCCGCCGCGACCATCAAGAACTACGCGTCGCTACCGCTCGCGACGATCTTGGCCGACCACCCTCAACTGCTGAAGCGCTGCACAAAGATCATGGGCGACCCCGACATTCGCAAGCTGACAGACCCCTATGCCCCAAAACGCGACAACGATTCGTACGTTCTTACCGTAGGCTGCCTAGCCCATATGCTTACGGCGCTCGACACGAAACTCAAGCTCGAATGGGAACCCGACGAGCGTCATGAACTCGAAAGCAAGCGGAACACCCTGCGCACTGCACTGTTCCTTCCGTTGGACGGCCTCAAGCGCTGCAACGTCGAGCTCAATACACAGGCGCGGCAAAAGCCCGGGACCACGGGGCAGAAAACTCCAAGACCCCATGCGGCCATCGTCGACCGCAACCGATATAACCGCATGACCGCGCATTTTCCTGCCGAGGGAGCAGCCATAAGGACGCTGATCGACCTGCTGTGCCTCCTGAGCATCAACGAGCTATTTGAGGGCTATCTCGCCCTTGTTCCCGCGACGGCACCCAAGTCGGTAGCAAAGATCATCGAGACCTGCAGACGCCAGTTTGAGCGCCATCGCAATGGCAGCGAGATGAACGCCAGCATCGCGCAGTACTACGCGGCTCATTACAAAAATGACGGATGTGCCCCTGTCGAGCATCAGCTGCGGCTCGCCAACACCACGCCCGCCGCAACGCTCTATCGCTTTGGAGCCCTTGGCGC
>USCS01000203.1 GCA_900552875.1 uncultured Collinsella sp.
AGTTGAACGTCAGATTGTCCAAATGCGGCCCGCGCAGCGTCGAGCCGTTACGCGGTTTGGAAAAGCCGCGTAACCCCTAAGGACGCTGGCCCATGCCACCCTCGAGGGTGACGGTCTCGCCGTTCATGTACTTAAAGTCGGGACCGCAGAGCTGAACGACAACGCGGCCGATTTCCTTCTCGACGTCGCCGTAGTGACCCGCCGGCGGCATGTGGACGTTGGCCTTGAACGCCTCGGGATAGGCATCTTGGAAGTTCTCGAGCGCAGCGGTCCAAGCAAGCGGGCAAACGATATTGACGTTGATACCATCCTTGCCCCACTCGTTGGCGGCAACGCGGGTCAGGCCGCGGATGCCCTCCTTGGCGGCAGCATAGCTGCACTGGCCATAGTTGCCAAACAGGCCGGCGCCCGAGGCAAAGTTGACCACGGAGCCCTTGGTCTCCTTCAGGTGCGGATAGGCCTTCTGCATGTACAGATAGGTAGCATACAGACCGGAGTAAATGGCCAGGTTAAACTGGTCCATGGTGTGATCGGCGATGGTCACGCCCGAGGCGCTGGCCTGAGCATTGTTGACGACGGCGTCGATGCGGCCGAACTCCTCAATGGCCTTGTCGATGACGTTCTGGACGACGGCCTCGTTGTCCTGGCCAGCCGAGACATCGGCCTGAACAGGCAGAACCTTGACGCCGTACTCGGCCTCGAGGGATTCCTTGGCAGCCTCGAGCTTGGCGACGTTGCGGCCGGTGATGACAAGGTTTGCGCCCTCCTTGGCAAAAGCGATATCGATGCCGTAACCGATGGAGCCAGCGGAACCGTCCTTGAGCGTGGCCTTGCCGCCGCCGGTGACGATCACGGTCTTACCAGTGAAAAGTCCCATACAAAGTCCTTTCAAATCGCGACGGGCACGCCCGCCGACTGCGCGCATCCAACTTCACGCGCCAAAAGCTGAGATGCAACTTTAGCGTGTTCAAGCGAAAATAAAAGACCGCGGTAGGCGAACGGCACCACGTCGTTCGGCGAAGGGATTGTCAAGTACAAACTGGATAAAACGGCCGAGTTATTGTTATCAAATCGAGCCATCGAACACGTTTTGAAACTTTGCTGCGGCGCGTGGGATGTCGGCGCGAAACTTTATCATAGGGTGACAAACAACGATGAGGAGCACATGCCTATGACAGACGAGCTGGACCCCCAGACTCAACAGCATATTGATGATTCCGCAGACGTCATCGCAGATACTGACGTTGTAACCTGCGATGGTATCGACATCGACGACCCCATCTTGGACGAAAGCGCTACGGCGGAAACCCCTGCCGCAGAAAACGCCGATGAGCAAAACGACGATGCGCCCGCTCAGGACGACGCCCCTGTACAGGACGACGTCCCGCAAGCAGCGGGCCCCATCGAGGTCTCTTCGGAAGAAGAGCTCGACGCCGTCATGGACTCCATGATGGATGCCGTCAAAGCGATGAAAGACGCCGTGGCCGACGCTGACGTTGACGCCGAGGAAGAGGAGGCTGCCGAGGCGGCCTCGACCTTTGTACCCGGCGAGACTCCGGTTGCCGACCAGGGCAGCACCATGCCCTCGTTTCTGCAGCTCGAGCACCCCACGATTGGCGCCGATGCGGTCGACCCGCACGCAGCAGGCTTTTCTGTGGTCGAGGGCGGCACCGGCAACATCTCCGTGCCGCAGGCTGCCGATGCGGATGCTGCTGACACCGCTCGCCCGACCGCCTCGCACTCCCCTGCCGCGAACCGCGATCTGGGGACCGCTGTCTCGAACACCGCGAACGCCGTGGGCACCTTTATTGCCCAGGGCGCCTCGGCCATGCGCGAGATGAACGCCGCGAAAAAGGCACTTGCCGATGCCCGCGCCCACCTGGCCGAACTTGAGCAGCGCATTGCCGATCAGGCCGAGGAACTCGAGACGCGCCAGGATATCGCAGGCCGCTACGACCAGATCGTCGCCGACCAGCGCCAGGCGATTGCCACGGCCCAAAAGACTGCAGCGGCCGCCGAGATTGACCGTGATGCCCACGCCGCCAAAGCGACAGAGCTCAAGGGTCAGTTCGAACAAATGAAGACAGAGGATGACGCGACTGAGCTCCGCCTGAAGGCCGCGCTCGACGCCGTGGAGGCCCGCGAGGCGAGCTCTCGCGAGACCGGCAACCGCCTCGTTCGACGTCTTGAGGATTCCAAGCGCATCCGCGACAAGGTGAAGGCCGAGCGAGACGCCGGCATTGCCGCCGCACAACAAACCGTCGACGCCACGCGCGCCCAGCTCGAGACGCTGCGTCATGAGTATGCCGAGCTGCAACGCAATCCCTCGGCAAATCCCGCCAACTATACGGTGCGCACCAGCGAGCTCTCGATGCAGATCTCCGACACGGCAGATGCCCTGCGTAAAGCCGAAGAAGATGTCCCGCGCATCACCGCCGACCTTGAGCACTCGCTTGCCGCAGCCGAGCAGGCCGTCGAGCAGGCTCAAGCCCCCATTGCCGAAGCCAAACGCGCGCACCAAGCCGTGACGACTGAGGCTGATGCCGCGCGCGACGAGCTGCAGACGGCGAAGACTGCCGCCGCGACGCGCCAGCGCGAACTGCGCGAGAAGATCGCTGCCGAGGACAAGGCACGCCGCGACCAAGAGCAGAGCATCGCCAACGCCCAAGCAGATGCCGCGCATGCGCAGTCGATTATCGAACAGGCGACCGAGGTACACGACCACCCAGAGATCACTGAGTCGCTTGCAGGGTCCTTGGCCCGAGACAAAGCCGAACACGCCGAGACCGAGCGAGAAGTCGCCCAGCTCGAGGCCACCGAGGACGCGGTGCGCGAGCGTACCCGCGACTCACGCATCAAATTCACCGGCGCCATCGTCTGCGTCGTCGCCGCAATCCTGGTGATCATCGCAATCTGGCTGTTCGCGAGCAAGTAAACCAGCCGCCAAAAAACGCCCAACGCAGTTGCGGTGAGATAGTTCCTGTTTAGCCCTCAAAAAGCCAATTCAATAGTCATTGGGGACGTTCTTAAACGACTAGTCAAACAAGAACATCCCCAACGACCACCAATCTCTTGACATAAGGACTGTCCCCAGGTGCCGGCACAAAAGGAACGTCCCCAAGTGCCAAGTGCCCAATGACTACTCAACAACCACGGCAACACCGATGTTATGGCAGAGTCAGCGAGCGGGTCGCATTTGAGACAAGGTGACGTGAAACGAAAGGGCGCTGACCTTCTGGTCGCGCCCTTGA
>USCS01000204.1 GCA_900552875.1 uncultured Collinsella sp.
AGGAGCTCGACCCCATCTCTTCGAGCTATACGCTCGAGGTGTCGAGCCCGGGCATGGCGCGCCCGCTGCGCCGCCCGTGCGACTTTGCCCGCTTTGTGGGCGAGAACTGCGAGCTCACCTCCACCGCCACCGAGGGCCGTCGCAAGTACGCCGGCAAGATTGCCGCCGCCACCGAGACGAACGTGACTCTCGAGCTCGAGGACGGCGAGTCCGTTACCCTCGATTTCTCTGATGTTAAAAAGTGCAAGTTGAAGCCCACCTACGACTTCAAGCCCGCGAAGGAAGGAAAGTAAGATGGCAGCATCCGACATGATGTCCGCCCTGATGGAGCTTTGCCAGGAGAAGCACATCGACCAGCTCTACCTGATCGACCGCCTGGAGCAGTCGCTCGCCAAGAGCTATGCCGAGATCCTGCATCTTGAGTGGGGCGCCAAGGTGACCATCGACCGCACCACCGGCAAGATCTACGTCTACCGCCTGGAGCCGATCGACGATTCCATGGACGAGGAGGGCAACTTCACCGAGTTTGAGGAGATCGACGTCACCCCCAAGAATACGAGCCGCATCGCTGCCCAGCACGCCAAGGCCGAGATCAACGCCATCGTGCGTAACTCCGCCCGCGAGCAGATCTACGAGGAGTTCTCCGGCCGCATCGGTGACCTCATCAGCGGTACCGTGCTGCAGTCCACGCCCGACTTCACGATCGTCAAGATCCGCGAGGGCGTCGAGGCCGAGCTGCCGCACTTCGACCAGCGCCGTTACGAGAACGAGCGCAACGAGCGTCCGATGGGCGAGCGCTACCTGCACAACCAGCATATCAAGGCCGTGATCATCGACGTTCGCGACCCCAACTCCAACTTGCAGCCGGTCCGTGGCGAGCACAGCCGCCCGCCGATTGTCATCTCCCGTACCCACCCCGAGCTCATGCGTCGTCTGTTTGAGCAGGAGGTGCCCGAGATCTATGAGGGCACCGTCCAGATCAAGTCGATCGCCCGCGAGCCCGGTCAGCGCTCTAAGGTCGCCGTCCACTCGCTCGACGATCGCCTGGATCCCGTGGGCGCCTGCGTCGGCCCTAAGGGCAGCCGTGTTCGCGCCGTCGTGGGCGAGCTCCGTGGCGAGCGCGTCGACGTCATCCTGTGGGATGCCGATCCGGCCGTCTACGTCGCCAACGCCCTGTCGCCTGCCAAGGTCACCCGCGTCCTTATCGACGAGGAGAAGGCCTACGCCGGCGTCATCGTGCCCGATGACCAGCTGTCCCTCGCCATCGGCAAGGAGGGCCAGAATGCCCGCCTCGCCGCGCGCCTGACCGGCTGGCACATCGACATTAAGTCCGAGACCCTTGCCGCCGACATCCTCAAGAATGTTCCCGTTCACGAGGAGCCCGCCGCCGACCTGATCGGTGACGAGGAGGACGAGGACGTCCGTCGCTGCGAGTTCGTGTCCGAGGACGGCATCCAGTGCCGCAACCAGGCCCGTCCCGGCTCCCGTTTCTGCGGTGTCCACGATACCGACGCCTTCGATGATGCGGAGGACCTGATCTAGCGCGCGGTCGCGCCGGGCGGGTCCCAGCGCATATCCCACGCTCGTTCAGTCTCTAGGCACCCAAGGTGCCAGAAAGGGTAGGTGAAGTCATATGGCAAAAGTCCGTGTGTCCACCCTGGCCAAAGAGTTCGGCATGACCTCCAAGGAACTGATGGGTCATCTCGCCGAAATGAAGATTCCCGCTAAGTCCGCTTCCTCCGCTCTGGAGGACGCATACGTCGCCATGGTCCGCAAGCAGCTCGCCTCGGTGATCGAGGCCCGCGCCCAGGAAGTCGAGGCCGCCAAGCTGGCCGAGGAGCAGGCCGCTGCCGCCGAGGAGGCAGCACGCGCTGCCGAGGCAGAGCGCGAGCGCATCGCCGCCGAGAAGGCACGCGAGGAGGAGCGCCGCCAGTTCGCCGCTGCCCAGGCTGCCGAGGAGGCCGCCCGCGCCGAGGCCGAGGCTAAGAAGAAGGCCGAGCAGGAGCGCCTTGCCCGCGAGAAGGAGGAGGCTGCCCGCGAGGCCCAGCGCCGCGCCGTTCCCGCTTCCGACTCCGGTTCGCGTTTCCGCTCTCTGCTCGACCAGATCGCCGCACAGGAGACCGTGCTCAAGGAGAAGAAGGACGCTGAGGAGAAGGCCAAGGCCGAGCGCGCTGCCGAGCGCGGCAACCGTCGTGGCGGCAACAACGACCGTCGCGGCGGCCGTCGTAACGATCGCAACGCCTCCGACAGCAACTCCGAGCGCAACGCATCCGAGAGCCGTCCCCACAGCCATCGCACCAACGCCAGCAACAACGTCGCTGCCGGTATGGACTTCCCCAACCCCGATAAGCAGGGCAAGGGCAAGAAGCGCAAGGGCGGTCACAACAACGAAGAGGACCACTACAGCCGCATGGCTCGCGAGGCCGAGGAGTACAGCCGCGAGAAGGTGCTCGAGGAGGCTCGTGCCGCCGTCGAGGAGGCCTCTCGCGAGTCCACTGGTCGCCGCAAAAAGCGCAAGGAGAAGCGCGAGCGCGAGGCCGCAAAGGCTCAGGAAGAGCGCAAGATTGAGGAGGCGCTGGCCCAGGGCGTGAACCCCGAGGACCTCGACGCCATCAAGGTCTCCCAGGGCGTTACCGTCCAGGAGCTCGCCGAGGCGCTCGACGTTCCGGCCAACGACATCATCAAGCGCCTGTTCCTGCTGGGCACGCCGCTTACCATGACACAGTCCATGTCCGATGACCTCGTCGAGCTCGTTGCCGACGACCTGGGTCGCCAGATCAAGATCATCACCCCCGAGGAGGAGAACACCTTCTCGTTCTACGACGATCCCGCCGACCTTAAGCCGCGTGCCCCGGTCGTCACCGTCATGGGCCACGTCGACCACGGCAAGACGTCGCTGCTCGACGCCATCCGTCACACCGGCGTTGCTGCCGGCGAGGCGGGCGGCATTACGCAGGCCATCGGCGCTTCGCAGGTCATGATCAACGACCGCAAGATCACCTTCATCGATACCCCGGGTCATGCCACCTTTACGGCCATGCGTGCCCGTGGTGCCAAGGTGACCGACATCGTCATCCTGATCGTCGCCGCCGACGACGGCGTCATGCCCCAGACCGTCGAGTCGATCAACCACGCCAAGGCCGCCGGCGTTCCCATCGTCGTTGCCGTCAACAAGATCGATAAGCCCGGCGCCAACCCCGACCGCGTGCGCCAGGAGCTCACCG
>USCS01000205.1 GCA_900552875.1 uncultured Collinsella sp.
AAGCCGCGTCGTCGTAAGCAGAAAAAGCAGGTCAAGCCCGAGCTCAAGCTCAGGCAATTTGCCGCCACCGAGCTTTCCGACCAGCTTGCCGCCCTTCCCTGCGCCGCCGACCTGCCGCGCTTTATGGTCGACACGGTCGCCGGCGCCTATGCGCCCGCCGATGCCGAGCTCATGATCGAGGGCTTCGGCGCCGCGGTCACACGCCCGGTCACACTGCGCGCCAACACGCTCAAGGCAACCGCCGAGGACATCGCTGCGGCGCTCGATGCCGCTGGCATCGCCCACAACCCCGTCGCCTGGTACCCGGACGCCTTTATCCTGCCCGAGGCCCAGGTTTCCGATCTGTGGGATCTCGACATCTACCGCGACGGCAAGATCTATCTGCAGAGCCTGTCGTCCATGATGCCGCCGTTGGTCCTGGGCGCCCAGGCAGGCGAGGACATCCTGGACATGTGCGCAGCCCCTGGCGGCAAGACGACGCAGATCGCCGCCCTCACCCAGGGCCAGGCACACCTCACCGCCTGTGAGATGAGCATTCCCCGCGCCGAAAAGCTCGAGTCGAACCTCCATCGCCAAGGTGCCAAAAACGTGCCCGTCATGCGCATCGACGCACGCGAGCTCGACGAGTTCTTCCGCTTTGACCGCATCCTGCTCGACGCTCCTTGCACCGGCACGGGCACCGTCATCAGTGGCAACGAGAAAAGCCTGCGCGGCCTCACCGAGCAGTTGCTGAGCAAGTGCGCCCGCTCGCAGCGAGCACTTCTGGACCGCGCCATGGGTGCCCTCAAACCGGGCGGCACGCTCGTCTATTCGACCTGTTCGATCTTGCCGCAGGAAAACGAGGACGCCCTGCAAGAGGCCCTCGACAAGCATATGGACTGCGAGCTTATCCCCCTCGACGGCACGCCGAGCGAAAGCGAAGCGCACCGTGCCCAGGAAGCTGGCGAAGAGCCACGCATCGAGTGCAACGCCCTCACCGAGGCCATCGCCGCCGGCCACGTCTCGTCCGTCGCCAACGGCCTGCCCGGCACGCTGACCATTCCGCCTAGCCGCGACTTTGAGGGCTTCTACATTGCCCTGATCCGAAAACGCAGCTAGCGCACGGATCCAAAACTCAACAAGCTATTTCTGTGCGCGTTTGCCCTGCTGGTCGCGATGCTGTTTAAGCATCGCGCGCTCCTTGCGCTCGGCCCTTTTGCCCTTAATGGCCGTGACCACAAAGTAGATGACCGCGGCGGCAACGATTGCGCCCACACACAGGCCAATCGAGCCCAACATTGCCGAAAATTCCATACCGCGTCACCTCTCTTGAAAACGGGACTTTCAAGATAGCACCTCGATCCCCGCCACCACAGCTCCTTCACGTTCGCCTGCTCTTCGGTCTAACGGATGGCGCGGCGGGGAAAAATCAACTCGTCAAACGATTTAGCATTCGCAATTCCGGCTGCATCGCGCCGGCCACCATCGCATAGAATCGAGCCTCCATGGATACCCTCAACGACCTAAACGAGCGCGTCGACGCCTTTGTCGGCACCAGCTCCTTCGACACGCCTGCCGCGGCAAACGACCAAGCTCCCATCGATGTACCCGCCGAGGTTCACGAGGACATCGTCGCCTCGGTCGATTTCTCCGAGGTCGAGCTCGCAGACGAGTTCACCGAGCCCCAGGTAGCCGTGACCCCCAACGGACTGCTCCCCATGGAGCCCCTGCCCATCGACGGACGTTTGCGCAAGGCGGCCCTTCGCATGCCCGACGAGATCGAGGAGGCCAGCGGCTTTACGCTCTTCGGCCGACGCATCAAGTCGCTCATTTACACCACCGACGTGGCCGTCATCCGCAACTCCAATGCCGATGCCGTCTTTGCCGTTTACCCCTTCACGCCGCAGCCCGCCATTACGCAAGCGCTGCTGACCGTCGCCGAGTGCCCGGTCTTCGTAGGCGTGGGCGGCGGAACTACGACCGGTAAGCGCTCCGTGCAGATGGCAGCCGTCTCCGAGATGCAGGGCGCGGCGGGCTGCGTGGTCAACTCCCCCGCTACTGCCGAGATGGTCGAGCACATCACCAACATCGCCGACATCCCCGTCATCGCCACGGTCGTTCGCTGCGACGACGATGCCCACGCCAAGGTGCGCGCTGGAGCCAAGATTCTCAACATCGCCGCCGGCAAGAACACGCCCCAGGTCCTACGCGAGCTGCGCGAGCACTATCCCAACCTGCCGCTTATCGCACCGGGCGGCAAGACGCCCGAGAGCATCCGCGAAACCATCGCCGCCGGCGCCAACGCCATCATCTGGACGCCGCCTTCGGCCCAGCAGCTACAGGCCGACATGATGCAGCGTTATCGCAAGATGAAGGAAGACGCCACACCTGTCATCTCGCGCGACGATGTGCCCATTATCGACCAGGTCGCCGCCGCCGAAGTCAGCCAGGTCGAGAACATGAATCCCGACGTGCCGATTCCCGACGAAGTCATCGAGCGCGTTGCCTCGATCCACGAGCGCGTCGAGGAGCATCGCGCCAACCGCGGCCTCAAGCCGTCACTGCATGGCTTCTTCTTCCGCGGAAAGAAACGCTAACCCCAACAGCAAGGCCCGCCCCACAAACGTGAGGCGGGCCGTTTTCGTTTGAGCAATCGTGCGCGACGTGATGGGCCAAGTTAATCCATGCGTTTGTCGCCCATAAAGAAGAGCGCCACCGTACCAGGTCCGGTATGCGAGCCAATCAGAGTACCGATGTCATTGATCTCAATCTTGCCTTTAAGCTGCGGAACCTGTTCCTCAATCAGCGCCGCAACTGCCTCGGCATCCTCGCGGCACGCCGAGTGCGACATGATGCACTTACCCGAATAATCCGCACCGTCCTGCACGTGTGCCATCATGGTCTTGGCCATCTCGGAAATCGCGCGCTTCTTAGTGCGAATCTTCTCACGTGGCGACAGCTTGCCGTCGCAATCGACCGTCATAAGCGGGCAAATCTTAAGCGCCGTGCCGATGATCGCGCTCGCAGCCGAAATGCGACCGCCGCGCAGGTAGCTCGACAGATCGGTCGAGAAGAACCAGTGGTGCAGGTTGAGTTTGTGCTCCTCAATCCAAGCGGCCGTCTCGTCGAGTGAAGCCCCACTATCGCGCACGTCGGCGGCATATTCCAGCAACAGACCAAAGCCCGAAGACGCCCCCAGCGAATCGATAACGCGCACCTTGCCGCCCTGGGGATA
>USCS01000206.1 GCA_900552875.1 uncultured Collinsella sp.
TAGGCGGGGATGTAGACGCTCGGATCCATTAGAGGTCCCCTCCCTTAAATGGAAGCCCCTGCTCGGCTGCACGCAGGATGCGCTCGTCGATCTGGGAGCGCACGATGTCGTTGGTGGCGACCCAGGCGGCAAAGCTGGCGTTGTCGGGCGCGCCCAGGCCCTCCTGTAGCACCGGCGTCGCCTCGGACAGGGCAAGGACGAGCTCATCGGTGGAGCCCACGCCCACGTTGACGCGGGCATAGACGCCATCGGGAAACTCGGTTTGGAAGTAGAGCGCCTCGGCTGCGTGCGGGCACGAGCGCGCAAGGATGCGCAGGTAGTGTTCGGCGCCCTCGTAATCCAGCTCGCGCCAGGCAGCGCTCATCAGCGCGATGAGCGTCCACGGGTCCAAGTTGCGTTCCGCATCCTTGGGACGACGGCGCAGCGGCGTGTTGGCAAGATAGGGGACGGAGTGGGCAGAGCGAAAGCGCTTGAGCTCCTCAGCGGGGTATTCGAGCTTTGCCATGGCGAGCATTGCGGTGTGGCGGACGCCGGCAGGATCGTTGGGCGCAAAGTCCAAGCTGCGATTTGCGGCTTCGAGCGACATGCGGTAGCGGCCGCTAATGAGCGCGCGCGATGCCAAGGCGGCAAGCCAGCGCAGGTAGGGACGGCGGGTCAGGTCGCCTGCGGCCTCGCGCTCGTAGGGGTCCTGCGCCGAGGCAATCTTGAGCGCCAGATCGTGCTCCACCTCGTCGCACTTGGACACCAGATATTGCACGTATTCCTCGTTGGATTCGGCGGTGAGCGCCGTCAGCATGCGCTGGGCATCCCAGTTGGCCGGATCGAGCGCGGCTGCCTCGCGGAGCATGTTCTCGGCCGCGGCTTCTTCTTGCTCAGCTTGGGCATCGTCGGGGATAAAGGGGATGCGGTAGTCGACAGCCTCGACCACCTTGGCAATGAGGTGCCCGGCGCGGTCGCGGTCGTGCACGATGAGCGGTGCAGGGTTGCGGGTGAATTGTTCCATTAGACGCTCTACGGCGGCACCGTCGGTGAGCGGGATATTGTCGCGGCGCAAGGCCTCAAGAACGAGGCGATGGCAATCCTCTTGAATGGGATCGAATGCCATGGGGCCTCCTTTGCTGCGGTTAGGGTTCAAATGTCTCTATATAAGGTTCTAGTTTACCCGCATGTGGCACACCGGGGGTGCCGCACTTGGACTTGCACCTTTGCACCACGAAGACGGATGTCGAACAAATGTCGGCACCTTGGACGACCGAGTGGTATCACGGTGCCGCAAACGGTCGATATTTGGCGGCGAACGGTATACGTTTTGGAGCGCCGCGATGCCGCCTGAGGCATATGGCCAACCTTGATAAAACGTTTGCCCAGCTTGGGAGTATGAATGCCGCACAAGGGTCTTCAGGGATAGAAAAAACGTTTCATCATTGGCGGCTTTAGGTGAATAACTGACCAACCAGAACGGTAAAATAGTGTTTGTCTGAGCGTTGAGACGTTTAGACATCGCGCATTGTCATCGCCGGCAACGCGCAAACCGGTCCTAACGGAGCCAATTGGGTGCTCCGTTATATACGCAAGTCTAAGAGGGGCTTGTTTAGGAGGCACAGTATGGGACGTTTTACCAATCCTCGCGATCTGTACTTTGGTGAGGGCGCTCGCCACGAGGTGAAGAACCTCAAGGGCAAGAAGGCCATCATCGTTTCTGGCGGCAGCTCTATGCGCCGCGGCGGGTTCCTGCAGGACGTCGAGAACGACCTTAAGGAAGGCGGTTTCGAGGTCAAGCTGTTCGAGGGCGTCGAGTCCGACCCGTCCATCGAGACGGTCATGAAGGGCGCCGAGGCCATGCGCGAGTTCGAGCCCGACTGGATTATCGCCATCGGTGGCGGCTCGCCCATCGATGCCGCTAAGGCCATGTGGGTCTTCTACGAGTATCCCGAGGAGTCCTTCGATAACATCATCCAGCCGTTCAGCTTCCCCGAGCTGCGTCAGAAGGCTCATTTCTGCGCCATCTCCTCTACCTCCGGCACCGCTACCGAGGTCACCGCGTTCTCCGTCATTACCGACTACGCCAAGGGCATCAAGTACCCGCTGGCCGACTTCAACATCACCCCTGATGTCGCCATCGTCGATCCCGAGCTCACCTACACCATGCCCGCCAAGCTGTGCGCTCACACCGGCATGGATGCTCTGACCCACTGCATGGAGGCCTACGTTTCCACCTGCGCCTCTATGTTCACCGACGCCAATGCTCTGCACGGCATCCGCGAGATCGTCGAGTGGCTGCCCAAGTCCTATGCTGGCGACCATGAGGCCCGTCAGCACATGCACGAGGCTCAGTGCATCGCCGGTATCGCCTTCTCCTCGGGCCTGCTCGGCATCGTTCACTCCATGGCTCACAAGACCGGTGCTGCCTTCGAGAACGGCCACATCATCCACGGTGCCGCTAACGCCATGTACCTGGGCAAGGTCATCCAGTGGAACTCCAAGGATCCCCGTGCTGCCGAGCGTTACGCTTACGTGGCCAAGGAGATCCTGCACCTTCCCGGCGAGACCAACGAGGAGCTCATCGCTGCGCTCGTCCAGAAGATCCGCGACCTCAACGACCAGCTCAACATTCCGCAGTCCATCAAGGATTACGCGAATGGTGGCGTGAAGGTCGACGCCGAGAACCCGCAGATGGTTTCCGAGGAGGAGTTCCTCGCCAAGCTGCCCGAGATCGCCGCGAACGCCGAGCAGGACGCCTGCACGCCCGAGAACCCGCGTGAGACCAAGGCTGCCGACTTCGAGAAGATCCTCAAGGCCTGCTACTACGACACCGATATCGATTTCTAATCGACTCTTGTTATCGTAACGAGGGGCTCCGCACGTATCTGTACGGAGCCCCTTTCTTTTTTAGAGAATGGGATAGTTATGGCTGCAATTTTCAATAGCCCCAGCAAGTACATCCAGGGTCCGGACGAGCTCGCCAAGCTCGGCTCCTATGTCGAGCCGCTCGGCGCTAAGGCCCTCGTCATCGTGACGCCTTCGGGCAAGAAGCGCGTCGGTGTCAAGATCGAGGGCGGCTTTGCCGAGGCTAAGGCCGAGCTGCTGTTTGAGGACTTTAACGGCGAGTGCTCCAAGGGCGAGGTCGATCGCCTGGTTGCGCTCGCTCGCGACAACGGTTGCGACATCATCGTCGGCGTCGGTGGCGGCAAGATCCTCGAC
>USCS01000207.1 GCA_900552875.1 uncultured Collinsella sp.
CTGGTAGTTGTGCAGGAAGTGCTCGAGCCACAGGATCGACTCAGCGTCCAGGTGGTTCGTGGGCTCGTCGAGCAGCAGCAGGTCGGGAGCCTCGAGCAGCAGCTTGCACAGAGCCACGCGGCGGCGCTCGCCGCCGGAAAGCACGTTGACCGGCATATCGGAATCGGGCAGCTGCAGGGCGTCCATGGCCTGGCCGAGCTTGGAATCGATATCCCAGCCGTCGGCGGCATCAATCTCGTCCTGGAGCTTTCCCATCTCGGCCATGAGGGCGTCCATGTCGCAATCCGGGTCGCACATCTCCTCGCCGATCTTGTTGAAGCGATCGACCTTGGCGATCATGTCGCCAAATGCCATGCGCACGTTCTCGATGACGGTCTTGTCGTCGTCGAGCGGCGGCTCCTGCTGCAGGATACCCACGGTGTAGCCGGGGGTGAGCTTGGCATCGCCGTTGGAGACCTCCTCGATGCCGGCCATGATCTTGAGCAGGGTCGACTTGCCCACGCCGTTGGGACCCACGACGCCGATCTTGGCACCGGGGTAGAAGCTCAGGGTCACGTCGTCGAGGATTACCTTGTCGCCATGGGCCTTGCGAGCCTGATACATCTGATAAATGAACTCCGCCACAGTCATTTCTCCTTATCTAGCTGCGGAAATCTTCTCCCCCTCTCCGTTTTGGAAAAAGCGGAGAGGCAGTTCGCGCGTTCTAATAAAAAGGGGCATGGTTGCCCACACCCCCTAATACTACCTGGGAAAAGTCCCCCGGAACATACTATGAACTGCGTACGCTAGTTTTCCGCAACCTTAACGAGCGGCTCGCTGCGATTTGCGCCACAACAGATACGAGTAGACGTAGACGGCTCCAACCGAACCAAACGCCAGAACCGCAATCACCGCGGCGACGACTTCACTCGAAAGCACGCTGCCTGCCACGCCCATCACAATCAGGCCAATACCTAGCACCATAAAGCAGGCGCCGCCAAAACGCTGCGTACGGCGCCAGTTCTCGGGATCGGCAAGCGCCCAAGGTGTCTTGATACCGAGCGTATAGTTCTGCTTCACACGCGGCAAGTAGTTGCCTACGCCGATGAACAGCAAACCGACAACACCGGAAATAAGCACGTTGACCGAACCGACTGCCGGCACCACGCCCCAGACCGTAAGCTCTCCCAGCCAGCTTATGGCGCACATGAACAAGGTGAAGGCGATTACGAAGCCCTGGTAGAACTTGCCCGAGGTTCGATATGCCTCACCTTTGGGGTCGATGCGCGGCACCACGCAGAACATTGCGAGAAGCGCCAGAGGCAGCACGCCGAGCGCGGAGGCCATCCAGCTAGGACCCCAACCGTCAACGGCGCCGTTCGCGCCCCAGTGCGTGGGAATCTGCGCAGGCAAGCTCGGCATCACCATGAGATGCGCTACGACATTGGCGACGCACAGAGCGACCAGCGCAATCCACACGCGCGACGATACCCCCGTGGGGTGAATGCCCTTGTTTTCGTTATTCATCCTTATCACCTTCCGTGTTTGTAAAGCCCATAAACCAGCCAATCAAATCCTGCATGACGGTGGTGTTTAAGCTGTATACGATGTTTTGGCCATGGCGCTCGTCGGTCACCAACCCGGCGTTTTTGAGCGTCGCCAAGTGATGGCTCAGCGACGGCTTACTGATATCGAAATGCTCGGCAAGCTCCCCCGCCGTGCAATTGCCCTCGCGCAGCAACTCCAAAATGCGCCGTCGCGTTGGATCGGCAAGCGCCTTAAAACCCTCTCCCGGCATAAGACCTCCTCTCATCATCTCTCATAACGCGCACACTATACTCGATATTTAGATGTTTGTCTAACTATCTAATCTTGTACTCAAAAAAAAATAGCCGCCTCCGCGTAATGCGAAGACGGCCACTTCTCACGCTACAAACGTGTTTTGGAGTTGGCCAACCCGCTGCAACGGGTGCCATCTGCTTCAATCTTATGCGAACCCCGATCCCATTTCAACAAGCCCAAGGGCTCAAATGGAATCGCGATAACACCTATAATGGCGATAGCTAAAACACGATTCGCTTCCCCATCGGAGGATGTCTATGACCGAAACCGCTGCCGCTCTCGTCGAGACACGCGACACCAAGCTCGAGATCATCATGGGCCGCGAGGCACTCGATAAGCTCGCCGATGCTACGGTGTTGGTGCTCGGCTGCGGAGGCGTGGGCTCCAACTGCTGCGAGGCACTCGCCCGCGGCGGCATTGGTCATTTCGTCATTCTGGACAAGGACATCGTCGCGCCCAGCAATATCAATCGCCAGGCTATCGCCTTTCACAGCACCATCGGCAAGCGCAAGGTCGATGTTATGGAAGCCATGATCCACGACATCAATCCCACCGCCACCGTTATCAAACGCACCGAATACCTGCTGAGCGACAACATCGACGAGTTCTTCGCGAGCGTTTTGGAGCAGACGGACGGCAAGCTCGACTACGTCGTCGACGCCATCGACACCATCTCGGCCAAGCTCACCATTGCCAAATATGCTCAGGACCACGGCATTCGTTTGGTTAGCTCCATGGGCGGGGCCAACAAGCTCCATCCCGAGTGCCTCCGCTTTGCCGACATTTTCGATACGGTACGTGACCCCATGAGCCGCATCATACGCAAAGAATGTAAGAAGCGCGGCATCAAGAGCCTACATGTACTGTTTAGCTGCGAGGAATCGGTTAAGACACAGCCCCGCGACCCTTCCAATATCCACGAGCGCACCGAGTTGGGCACCGCCAGTTTTATGCCGCCCATCATGGGTCAGATGATCGCCGGCGAGGTTATCCGCCAGATCAGCGGGCGCGGCACCGAGCGCGTACGCGCCGACGGCCAACGCCTGGACTAGCAGGATGTCCTGCGATGGAACCGCAATTCTTTGACACGCATTGTCATCTTGATTTGATGCTCGGCCCCGATGCTGCAGCCAGTGAGTCGGCGGCGTCGGGTCTGGGGCTCTTTGACTGCGGGGTCGACCCACGCGACTTTTCGGCCGCAAACGAGCGCGCCCGTCGCCTACCAGGCGTCATCGCTGGCGTTGGGCTCCACCCCTGGTGGCTCGCCGACGGCCGCTGCGGTCCTGCCGAAGTCGATCTGCTTTGCGAAGTTGCTGCCCAAGAGCGCTACATCGGCGAGGTGGGACTCGACTTTTCCGCACGCTTTGCCGGAAGTGAGC
>USCS01000208.1 GCA_900552875.1 uncultured Collinsella sp.
TTGTACAGATCGCGCATGGCGGAGCTTGCCTTGGCCTGCTGCTCGGGAAGCTTAGCCTCGATTTCCTCGATGCTTGCCTCATTGGAGTCAATCTGCTTTTGCAGGTCATCGAGTTTGGTGCGGGCGTCGTTGTAGGCGCTCGTGGCGGCTTCGATCTTCTGCTGGGCTGCGGAAAGCTGGTCCTGCGTTGCCTGCGAGGCGGCATACGCCGCAACGGGGGAGAGCATCGGCGAGGCCGTCAGCGCAACGGCGAGCGCGGCGCTCGTGATGATACGAGCCGGCTTCGACGCAATGAGCGCTGCGGTGCGATGATTCGAATGCTGCATCCAGTCCCTCTGCAATCAATCGTAGGTTATGGTTCGAACGGTATTCTACTACTGCTTTCGACCTCAACTTGAACCTTAAAGGTTCCAAAGGGTCAAGTTGAACTTGAGGCTTTGGCTTTGACCTGCAGTTATAGTGAATTGTTGAGAAACCATAGAGTTCAACTTTAACGTTACGGAACTCGGTCTGATCGCAGATTCACGCCTTAAGGGCTACTCCAACATGGGGTTTTGCACCTATAGGGTTCCCTCGCGGCGAGCCTGCTCAATTTCTTCGAGCGCCTCGGCTGGGGTGAAGGAACACGTGCCGTCGCCGAGCTTGACTGTTTGGATATCGTCTCCGACATGCACCTCTCCGCCTCGAAGCACCACACCGAAAATGCCCTCGTGGGGAAAGATGCAATCACCGGCGAGATAGTAGATAGCACAGCGGGTGTGGCAGACCTTGCCGATCTGGCTGATCTCGACCAGAACGTCGTTGCCGATCTTGAGCTGTGTGCCCAGGGGGAGCGAAAGCAGGTTGATACCTTGTGTGGTGAAGTTCTCCCCAAAGTCGCCTTCGTGCACATCGAGCCCGCGATGCTGCGCCGTCTGGATTGATTCTGCGGCCAAAAACGAGACTTGGCGGTGCCAATGCCCGGCGTGTGCATCGGAAGCGAGGCCAAACTGCTCAATGACGGTATCGTGCCCATCGGCGACGGGCGACTTGCGTGTGCCTTTGTGCGCCGACGTGTTAATCGAAACGATGCGGGCGGGTCCTTCGTAGACGTTGCTGGCGGTGCGTAGGGGAGCGGTCGTTTGAGAACGTTCCGCTAGCTCGCGTTTTGCGGCGTCAAGGATGGGGTTGTCGGTCAGATGTTCTTGGGGCACGTGTGCGCCTTTCGCTTATGAGATTGACAATATGTTGAATCCTACAACAACGGTAGGTTCATTGCCCGTTGTCGTACAGCGGTGAGCGCCGTCTTTGCTCGAGTCTGATCCTCCGATTGCCATAGATACGGTGGAACTTTGGGTGCTGGCGGTTTGGCACGCTAGAATGAATCGGTTGCACTAAGACCGCCCGTTGTGTGGGCAGTTCATGATAGGAAGTTTCCATGGCATTGCAATTTACAGAGCGCGAGTTCATTCCCGTGCTGCTTGGTGGCGACATCAACGCCTATTCGGTGGCGCGTGCCTTCTACGAGGAGTACCAGGTCAAGAGTCTGGTCTTTGGCAAGTATCAGACGGGTCCCGCGTACCGCAGCCAGATTATCGACTACACGCCCAACGTGGATATCGATACCATGCCCGTGATGCTCAAAACCGTCAACGGCATTGCCCAAGCGCATGCCGATAAGACGATTGTCCTTGTGGGCTGTGGTGACAACTATGTCGCTCTCGTGGCTCAAGCCAAGGATGCCCATGAGTTGGCGGATAACATCGTCGCGCCTTACGCTCCCTATAGCATGCTTGAGCAGTGCCAGAAGAAGGAGATCTTCTACGAGCTGTGCGAGAAGCATGGCGTGCCCTATCCGCACACCTTTACCTTCACCATGGCGATGCTGAACGCCCAGGGTGAGGCGCCTGCCGAAGTGCTCGACCAGATCGATTTTCCTTACCCGATGATTCTGAAGCCTTCTGACGGCATCATGTGGTGGCAGCATGAGTTCGAGGGCCAGAAGAAGGCCTATGAGATTGCCGACCGCGCCGAGCTGGAACAGGTCATTCGCGATTCGTATGCCAGCGGCTACACCGACGACCTGATCTTGCAGGATCGCGTGCCCGGCAACGACGAGTACATGCGCGTGCTCACCAGCTATTCCGACCGCAACGGCAAGGTCCGCATGATGTGCCTGGGTCACGTGCTGCTCGAGGAGCATCAGCCTCACGGTGTCGGCAACCATGCCTGCATCATTACCGAGCCCAATGACGAGCTCATGGGCGGCGTGCGCAAGCTGCTCGAGGACCTGAACTTTGTAGGTTATTCCAACTTTGACGTTAAGTACGACGAGCGCGACGGCTCGTTTAAGTTCTTCGATTTCAACACGCGCCAGGGCCGCAGCAACTACTACGTTACCAACAGCGGCTTTAACGTTGCCAAGTATGTGGTGGACGAGTATGTGTTCGACCGCCCGTTTGAGCCGGAGTTTGTGACGGCACAGGACGAGGCGCTGTGGATGGTCGTTCCCATGGGCGTCGTCGACAAGTACGTCAAGGATCCCGAGCTGCGCGCTAAGGTGCATCGCCTGGACAAGGAAGGCAAGGGCGCCGACCCTTCGTTTATGAAGGGCGACTTTGTCTTTAATCGCTGGCTGCGCATGTGGCACACCAAGCTGCGCCACTTTAAGCTGTTCAAGACGTATTACAAGTAGATGAGCGCGGCGCCCGTCCGGTTTGCATCGGGCGGGCGCGGGTATGATACGCGCAATTGCGCAAGCGTCACCAAGGAGGCGGCGATGGAAAAGCTGGGAGTTATCGGCGGCATGGGCGCCGAGGCCACGTCGTATTACTACGACCAGGTGGTGCGTCATACGGCTGCTGCCTGCGATCAGGAACATATCGACATGGTGGTACTCTCCAAGTCGACCATGCCCGACCGCACGCTGGCCATTAAGACCGGCGAGCATGCCAAACTGCTGGCGACCATGAAAGAGTGCGCCCAGGCACTCGAGTCGCTGGGCTGTGCACACATTGCCATTCCCTGCAACACGTCACACTACTTCTATGACCAGATCCAGTCGTTTACGAAGGTGCCGATTATCCACATGCCGCGTGAGTCGGTGCGCTATGCTCTGGCCGGTGCGGTGATGGGGGAGTGTGAGTTCGACCCCAACCTGAGTATGCCGGC
>USCS01000209.1 GCA_900552875.1 uncultured Collinsella sp.
GGCGCCTTATAAGGGGTTTAGTTGGTTGCCATCTTTTTTGCTGCAGACTCGACGTAGCTTGCCATCTCATCGACGTCGCAGACGTCTTCGAAGCGGACGGGCTTGGACTCGAGCTCGGCGAGCTGGGTCGGGGCGACCGTGTTGGTGGCCTGCTCGAGCACACGCATAGCCTCAAAGTCGTCCTCGGGAACGTTAAGCCCCAGAGCTTCGCAGCAGGCGCGCGGGAACTTGTAGGGGCTGGCGGTCGAAAGCAGCACGCGGGCCTTGGCGCCCTCGGCGGGAGCGACCTGCTCGAAGACGTGATAGCCACAAGCGGTGTGCGGGTCGATCACGTAGTCGTTGGCGTCCCAGCAGCTCTTGATGGCAGTGCGGACCTCGTCCTCGCTGGCCCAGCCGCAGCCAAAGACGCTCTGAATCTTTGCTAGCAGGTCGGCGGGAACCTCGTAGCGACCAGTCTGTGCCAGCTGCTCCATAAGGCTAGCAACGAGTTCGCAGTCGCCATCGGACAGGAAGTAGAGCATGCGCTCCAGGTTGGAGCTGATGAGGATGTCCATCGACGGCGAGATGGTCGTGAAGAACGGGCGGTTGCGGTCGTAGACGCCGGTAGTCAGGAAGTCAGCCAGCACGTTGTTCTTGTCGCTCGCCACGACGAGCTTGGCGACGGGCAGACCCATGCGCTTGGCGTAGTAGCCGGCCAAGATATCGCCAAAGTTGCCGGTCGGTACGCAGAACTCCACGGCGTCGCCGGCCTCGATGGCGCCGGCGCGCAGCAGCTGCGCATAGGCGGCAAAGTAGTAGACGACCTGCGGTACCAGACGGCCGACATTGATGGAGTTGGCGCTCGAAAGCACAGTGCCAGCGGCCTCCAGGCGCTCGGCAAGCTCCTTATCGGCAAAGATGCGCTTGACGGCGCTCTGGGCGTCGTCAAAGTTGCCGCGGATGCCGCAGACGGCGACGTTATCGCCCTCCTGCGTGGACATCTGCAGGTTCTGGACGCGGCTGACCTTGCCCTCGGGATAAAAGACGGTGATGCCCGTGCCCGGAGCGTCGGCAAAACCGGCGAGCGCGGCCTTGCCGGTGTCGCCCGACGTGGCGGTGACGATCATGATGCGCTCGGCGCCGCCGTCCTTGGCGGAAGTGCGGGCCATGAGGCGGGGGAGCATCTGCAGGGCGACGTCCTTGAAGGCGCTTGTGGGGCCGCCAAAGAGCTCCATCACATAGGTCTGAGGGGCGTCAGCGCCCGGCGCAGCGTCGAGTTTGACGAGCGGCGTAACCTCCTCACTCGCGAACGTGCCGCGGTATGCCTCGTCGACACACGCCGAAATTTCTTCGGCCGTGTAATCATTCAGTAACATTCCCAACACATCTTGAGCGATTTCAAAGTACGATTTATCTGCAAGCGAGCTGATATCGACCTGCTGGGTGCCGAGCTCGTCCGAGACAAACAAACCCCCGTCGGGAGCGATGCCGGTGCGGATTGCCACCTTACTTGAGCACGATAAAGTGCGTCCTCGTGTACTATGATAAGTTCCCATATAACACTGCTCCTCGGATACCTTGGACCCAATCGGTGAAACCATGGTATCAGAGCGCGCAAAACAGGTTTGCAGAGGCTTTTAGAAAGGTAACCTCAAGCCCATGATTAAGATTGCCAAGTTTGGCGGCTCGTCGGTCGCCGACGCCGAACACTTTAAGAAGATCAAGGCCATCGTCGATGCCGACCCTGCCCGCCGTTTTGTGGTGGTTTCTGCCTGCGGTCGCCGCTTTAAGGGCGACACCAAGGTGACCGACCTGCTCTACCTGGTTAACGCGCACGTTAAGTATCACGTGTCGTGCGAGGAACTACTCGAGGACATCGGCCAGCGCTATTTTGATATCGCTGACGAGCTGGAGCTCACCTATCCCATCCGCGAGGAGTTTGCGGCCTTTGCCGAGCGCGCCCGCTCGGGCGGCTACTCTACCGAGGAGCTCGTGAGCCGTGGCGAGTACTTCACCGCTCGCCTGATGGCCGAGTACCTGGGCCTGCCGTTCCTGGACGCCGCGACGGTTGTGGCGTTCCATCACGACGGTACGCTCAGCATGAACCGTACTTCCGAGCTGGTGCAGGAGTACGGTCAGCAGGGCGGCTTTGTTATGCCTGGCTTCTACGGCGCGACGCGTGAGGGCCAGATCAAGCTGCTCGACCGTGGCGGCGGCGATATTTCCGGCTCGATCCTGGCCAAGTGCCTGGGCGCCGACCTGTACGAGAACTGGACCGACGTCTCGGGCTTCTATTCTGCCGATCCGCGTATTGTTCCCGAGGCTCAGCCCATTGCGCGCGTTACCTACGAGGAGCTGCGCGAGCTTTCGTACATGGGCGCAAGCGTCCTGCACGAGGAGGCCGTGTTCCCCGTGCGCGAGGCGGGTATTCCGCTGGTCATCAAGAACACCAATGCGCCGCAGGACCCCGGCACCATCATTAGCGAGACGGCTGATGAGGGCGAGGCCGAGCCCATCATTACCGGCGTGACCGGCAAGCGCGGTTTTGTCGCCATCAACGTCGCCCGCGACCGCACCAAGCCCCGCGTTGGCTTTATGCGCCGTGCGCTTTCGGTCTTCGAGCGCTATGACGTTTCCGTCGAGCACATGCCCACCGGTGTCGACCGCTTTGGCGCCGTGGTGCAGGAGAAGGATGTGCACGACTCGCTGTACTCGCTCGTGGGCGACATTCAGCAGGAGGTCGAGCCGCTCGAGATCGAGGTCGTTGAGGGTCTGGCGCTTATCGCGACCGTTGGCCGCAACCTGCGCGGTCGTGCCGGCATCTCTGGCCACCTGTTTGGCATGCTTGGCCAGGCCGGCGTGAGCGTGCGCATGATTTCGCAGAGCTGCGACGAGATCAACATCATTATCGGTGTCGAGGAGAAGGACTTCGACCTGGCGATTCAGACCATTTACCGTGCCTTCTCCGATGAGAACGGCATTGTGAAGGTCTCCGACCTGGAGGTCCCCGCGCCGGTCGATCCCGCCCTGGCCGCGCTCCGCAAGTAGCTGCCGTCCCGGTGCATTTTTGGGACAAGTGCCAAAAATCTACGGCGGGGCGTTTCGTTTCGGTTTCGTTTCGACGGGGCCGGTTTC
>USCS01000210.1 GCA_900552875.1 uncultured Collinsella sp.
GCCCGCCCCAACGGCGTGAAGCTCGTCATAAAAGACGTAAACGCGGCCATCGAGGCGCTCAACAGCGGCGTTACCGACAAGTATTCGCTGTTTATCATTGTCGAGACGATCGAGGATGCCTATCGCCTTGCTAAGGGTTGCAAAGACATCAAGGAGATCAATTTGGGCGGAACCCGAAAGTCTCCCGAGACCACGCTTCATCCGACCCCCGCGATCTTTGCGACCGAAACCGATGCCGAGCATATCCAAGAGCTTGTGAACGATGGCGTGGTTATCGAAATCCGTCAGGTCCCCAATGACTCAAAGGTATTTGCCAAGGACGTTTTCTAGCTGGAAACATGCCATTGTCTAGCATTTATTAACCAGGTCCTCCTTTCTTAAGCCCGTCGATCATTTAATCGGCGGGCTTTTTATTAAAGAAATATCAAAAAAAATCTGAAATAGCTCTTGCATAGTTAGTTATATAAAGTATTATAACGTCATGGGATGAATGAAGGGTTCATCCAAGTGAGTTAGGAGTAAGGGATGTTCAATTTCGATGAGCCTCGTTACGAGAAGGTTGTGAGCGATGCCCTCGCTCTCCGTCCTCAGATTGAGGCTGCCGTGGACAAGGTCTGCGAGCAGGGTTATTCCAACATCTTCTTCATCGGCTGCGGTGGCACCTGGGCCCACACGCTCCCGATGAAGTATTGGGTCGAGACCACCACGGCCGACGTCGACGTCCACTGCGAGATTGCCGCTGAGTTCCTCGCATGCCCGCCCAAGACCTTCAACAAGGACTCGGTCTGCGTCTTCTCCACCCGCACCGGCACCACCCCCGAGATCATCGAGGCCGCCAAGTTCTGCCAGGAGCAGGGCGCCCGCACGCTGATGTATGTCTCCAACGACAACACCCCGGCCACCGAGTACGCCGATTACAAGTTCTTCAGCTTCGCCGAGGACGACGTCCTGTGCGAGGCCATCTACACCTACCAGATCACGCTGGTTGCCCGCTTCCTCAAGAACGCCGGCGCCTTCCCCAAGTACGACACCTTCATGGAGGAGTTCGGCAACATCGCTCCGTACCTCATCAAGGCCAAGGACGCTCAGGACGAGCGCTGCGCCGCCATGGCCGAGGACTTCAAGGACACCGATTACCACATGGTGATTGGCTCCGGCATGCTCTGGGGTGAGGCCTACGACTACGCCATGTGCATCCTCGAGGAGATGCAGTGGATCAAGACCAAGTCCATCCACGCCGCCGAGTTCTTCCACGGCACCATCGAGCTGTGCGAGGAGGGCACAAGCCTCATCATGCTCTACGGCGAGGACGACACCCGTAAGCTCATGGACCGCGTGGACAACTTCACTCACATGCTCGCCGACGAGAAGGGCGTCCATGTCCGCGTGAACAAGTTCGACACCGCCGAGGTCGAGCTGCCGTTCAGCGACCCCGAGTTCCGCAAGATTGTCTCCCCGATGGTCACCTACACCATCACCGAGCGTCTGAGTTGCCATCTCGAGCACGTCCGCAACCACCCGCTCACCACGCGTCGTTACTATCACCAGATGAACTACTAATCCTCTCAAATTGCTGCGGTTGTCTGCAGGCGAGCTGCGCAGAATGCCTCGCCTGCAGACCTGTTTCTGGGGTTGATCGAAATGGTTGTCCAGTATCTTCTAGTTGCACTGGTCGCATTTATTGCGTCCATGGACGAGCAATTATTTGGCATTACGATGCTTGGTCGTCCGCTGTTTACAAGCCTGTTTGTCGGCTTGATCCTTGGCGATGTCCAGCAGGGCGTTATCGTCGGCGCTGCTTTGGAGTCCATGTTCATGGGCGCCATCATGGTCGGCGCGGCGGTTCCTCCCGAGGTCTATGCCTCCGGCGTGCTTGGCTGCGCGTTTGCCGTCATTACGGGTACGGGCACGGCAACTGCCGTCGCGCTCGCCCTTCCCGTCTCCGTCTTCCTTCAGGTGTGGCGCAACTTCTGCTACGCCGTTCCGGGTGCCTTTGCCTGCAAGAAGATTGAGACCGCTCTGGCAAATCGCGATCTTGCCAAGGCGAACCTGTACCATCTGACCATCGTGCCGCTGTCGATTGGCATTCCGTCTGCACTGCTGGTGTTTTGCTCGCTGTTCTTTGGTGCCGACCTCATCAACAATGCGCTCAACGCGATTCCGCAGTTTGTGATGGACGGCCTCAACGTTGCATCCGGCGTCATGGTCTGCATCGGCTTCGCACTTCTTATTAGGACCATGGGCGATAACAAGCTGCTTCCTTGGCTGTTCCTGGGATTCATTATGGTCATCTACCTCAAGATGGACGTTATCGGCGTCGCCGCAGCTGCCATTTGCGTCGCACTGCTCCTGGCCTTCCGCGAGGGCTCGTCCGGTCCGCAGACGGTTGCTGCAGATGAAGAGGAGGACTTCCAATGGCTACCCAGAACACCGACCTCAAAGAGGCCAAGAAGGACGCGATTATGAGCCCCGATATGTATCGGAGCATGTTCCTTCGCCAGTTTACGAGCCAGTGCTCGCAGTCGTACGACAAGATGATGGCAATGGGCTTCATGTACACCATTCAGAAGCCCCTGCGAAAGATCTATCCCAACGACGACGATTACTATGCGGCGCTTGATCGCCATACCGAGTTCTTTAACATCACGCCTCATGTGCTTCCGTTTGTAGCCGGCCTAACGGTTTCGATGGAAGAGCAGGCGGCTGCCGATAAGAACTTCGACACGTCCTCGATTAACGCCATGAAGGTCGGCCTCATGGGACCGCTTTCCGGCATCGGCGATTCGTTCTACTGGGGTACGTTCCGCGTGGTCGCCGCCGGCATTGGTATTGGCATCGCGTCGACGGGCAACCCGCTCGGCCCCATCGTGTACGCGCTCATCTACTCCGTGATTAACTTTGCAACGCGTATCGTCGCCGCCCATCTGGGATACGACCTGGGAACCAAGTTCCTGCAGCAGTCCGAAGAGAACAACCTTATGTCTCGCATGACGCATGCTGCCGGTGTCCTCGGAATGACCGTTATCGGCGCAATGATTGCGGCACAGGTCTCGCTCATATGACCCAATCCGCTGTCAAGAGCCACAATGGCCCCGCCGACCGCT
>USCS01000211.1 GCA_900552875.1 uncultured Collinsella sp.
TTTCGCTTAGGGAAGTGGAAGACGCGCTCTTACGGGAGTTCGCGCGCTAGGCGCTCGCCGCGCATGCGTGCCCTCCCGCCTGCGAGGAGGAGCGCCCCGAGCAAGCTCGACCCGTACAAGCCTGTCATCCGCCAATCGCTCGAGGACGACGCACGGAACTGGCGCAAGCAGCCCTTCAATAAGTTGCGGTGAAATAGCGTCTGTTTTTGCTGCTAAATAGCATATTCAGTCCCTAATTCACCGCAACTTGTTGGTGGTGGCTTACTGGTAGCGTAGGCATTCCACCGGGTCGAGCTTTGCTGCACGGCGAGCGGGGTAGAAGCCAAAGATTACACCGATGCCGACCGATACGGCAAACGCGATCAACACTGTCGTAATGGAGAAGCTTGGCGTGATCGTCCCGGTAGCTCCAAACTCGCTCATGATGCCCGAGCTTGCGGCAAAGAACGTGAGTCCCCATGCCAGCAGATAGCCAATCAGGACACCCAACAGTCCGCCGGTGACGCACAGCGCCGAGGACTCGGCCAAAAACTGCGCGGTGATATCACGACGACTGGCGCCCAGAGCGCGGCGGATGCCGATCTCGCGAATGCGCTCCGTTACGTTGGTAAGCATCATATTCATAATGCCGATACCGCCGACAAGCAGCGAGATGCTGGCGACAGCACCCATGATGAGCGAGAATGCGCCCATAAAGGAGTTGAGTGCATCGATAGCGCTTTTCATGGAGGTTGCCGATACACTGTCGTACTCGTCCTCCTCCTCGATGCCCTTCATCGCGCGCACCTTGGACTCGATGGTTTTGCAGAGCTCATCCATGTCCGTGCCCTCGGCGGCAAGTGCCGTCACGCTGGGGAATGAAGGATTCTCGTCGCCAAACAGTCCGGAGATAGTTTCGCGTGGCATATACAGCGTGAGCGAGCCCATGGAGTCGCTGCCGCCATCAATCACGCCTACAATCTGCACCTCGCCGTTGGACACCTTGATGGTTTTCCCCAGCGCATCCTGTTCGTTGCCGTAAAGCTGATCGGCGCCGTTGCGGCTGATGAGCGCCACGCGCGAGCCTGATTGGGACTCGGCCTGGGAATAGGTGCGCCCCGCAACGAGCTTGCTGGCCCCCACGGCGTCGAGCATGTCGCTATCGACACCCTGTGCCATGACGGTATAGCTTTTATCGCCGGTCTTATACTCGGTATACGCGCTGTCGACAATGCCGATCTGCTCTATCTGCGGCACCAGTTTTTGAAGCTTCTCGATGTCCGACTCGGTGAGTTCTTGCGACGAATAGATTTGCACCATGCGTGCCGCATTGAGGCCCAGACTGTTGACCAGGCTGTTTTGGATACCGCCGATGAGCGAAGTCATGGCGATAACCGAGGCGATGCCGATGACAATGCCCAGGATGGTGAGCAGGCTGCGCCCCTTGTTGGCTTCGAGCGAGTGAAGGGCTTCCTGGATGAGATCGCGGGCGCTCATGCCACCACTCCTTTCGGCGGGTTGGTGGAGGCGGAAATCATGGGCAGGCTATCTACGGCGCTGCGCAGGGTCCGCGGTGCATGTGGAATATACGCGCCGTCGTGAATGCGACCGTCGCGGATGGTCATGGCACGGTCGGCCTCGGCGGCGATGCTGGGGTCGTGTGTGATAAGCACGATGGTTTTGCCGCGCTTCTGGAGCTTATGGAAGGTCTCCATCACAAGCGCTCCAGTGGCGGAGTCCAGGTTTCCCGTCGGCTCGTCGGCCAGAATGATGGGCGGGTCATTGACGAGGGCGCGCGCGATTGCGACGCGCTGCATCTGGCCGCCCGAGAGCTCGGATATGCGGTGGTCCCAGTGGTCGACGGGCAGCGTGACAGCCTGCAGCGCGTGCACGGCGCGCATTTCGCGCTGGCTACGGGGCACATTGGTGTAGGCCAGCGGCAGCATGACGTTTTCGATAACCGACAGGCGCGGCAGCAGGTTGAAACTCTGAAAGACAAAGCCAATACTCAGGGCGCGAACTTCGGTGAGCTCGTCATCGTCAAGCTCGGCCACGTTGAGCCCTTGCAGGTAATAGTCGCCCGCCGTCGGTTTGTCCAGACAGCCCAGGATGTTCATGAGCGTTGACTTGCCCGAGCCCGAAGGGCCGGTAATGGCGACGAACTCGCCGGGATCTACCGCCAGGCTCACGTTGTGCAGGATGTGGGCGCACCCCGCCTCGCTCTCAAAGATGCGGTGCACGTTGCGGATGTCGATAACGGGACGCATTACATGTCCTCGTCGGCAGACGTGCTGCCCGAATCCGCGCTGTAGCCGCCGTCAGCCGTTGCGTCCGCTCCGGTGTCCATGACGAGGGTGTCGCCATCGCGCAGCTTGGTAACCGGCACGTTGGGGTTGATCTCGTTGTCCTGGTCGTCGCGCTTGACCTGTGTCTTGCCGACTACGGCTTCGTTGTCGTTTTGCGTCACGACGGTCACCTTCACGCGATGGGTTTGCTTGCCCTCGTCATCGGTTGCCACGTTGACGTAATAGTGTTCGCCGTCTTCGGTCATGAGCGCCATCGTCGGCACCATCACCACGTCGTCGAGCTGCTCGGTCACCACCGATACCTCGGCCGTCATGCCCGGCTTCAGGCGCGCGTCGGGCGACTCGATGAGGATGTCGACGTTAAAGGTTACGCTGCCGCCGCCACCGTTGGCGGCGTCGGAGTTTGCCACCGACGCGATAGCCGTGACGGTGCCCTGGCTCACGATATCGGGAAACGCGGGATACGTGACGTTGGCGCTCTGCCCAACGGCGATCTTGGCGATGTCCTTTTCGCCCACCTGCACGGTCACCTTCATTTTGGACAGGTCGGCGATCTGCATGCACTGCTTTCCGCCGCTCGTGTCGCTTTCGCCCATGATCATGCCGCTTGTTACCGTGGCGCCCACCTTGGCGTTGAGCTCCACGATGCTACCCGAGCTCGGGGCCGTGACCGTACGGCTGGCTGCCTTGGCGTTCGCCTGATCGAGGTTTGCCTGGGCCGATGCGAGGCTGCGCTGTGCGGCCGATACGGCGTTTGTGTCCGCTGATGCGGCGGTGATGCCAGCTGCTGCGGAAGCTCCATCATCGTCCGTCG
>USCS01000212.1 GCA_900552875.1 uncultured Collinsella sp.
TACGCGCGCCCAGTCAGTGCCTTGTGGGCGTAGGTCTGGTGCGAAACGTCAAAGACAATTTTGTCGGTGGGGGAGTTAAACACGCGATGGAGCGCGACCGTAAGCTCAACGACGCCCAGGTTGGGGGCAACGTGTCCGCCGACAGCGGCGGAACTTTCGAGGATGGCGTGGCGAATCTCGCCGCAGAGCAGCGGAAGCTCGGCGCGATCGAGAGCCTTGACGTCCTCGGGCGTTGTCGTTTGCGTAAGCAGCATCGTTGTTGGTTACTCCATGCGAATCGAGCGCCGGCACTCCCTCGGCCGGCACAATTGCACAAGACAGTCTCGCACATTTTGACGTTTGATATGTGACGGCGGCGCGGTAATTCGACAACTGGTGGGGCAAAACGTTTTGTCCGATGCCATACTGGTAGGTTCCATGATGATTTTATTGATAGTGTGCCGGCAATAGCTCGCTGCCGTGAGCCGCTGGAAGGAGGCCACATGTCAGAAACCGCTCGTGCCGAGAGAATCGCGCGCGAAGTTGACCGTGCCGCCCGCCAGCTGGCCCAAGCGGGGCGTTTGGACCTGACGCGGGAGTTTATCCAGCACGGCGATGTGACGGTGTACGCGCATGTGACCTCGGTGGCACGGGCGAGCCTGTCCTTTGCCGAGCGCTTGGACCGTGTTGGCGTTTCGGTCGATCGTGCCTCGCTGCTGCGTGGGGCCTTGCTGCACGATTACTTTCTCTACGATTGGCATGACCCCGACCCAAGCCATCGGCTGCATGGGTTTCGGCATCCGTTTTTTGCCCTGGCGCGTGCCGAGGAAGATTTTGAGCTAACGCCTCGCGAGCGGAATATTATCACGCGTCATATGTTTCCGCTGGTACCGGTTCCGCCGACGTGTCGTGAGGCCTGGATTGTGTGTATGGCGGATAAGTGGTGCGCGCTGTGCGAGACAGTTGCCGGCCGTCTGCCGCGCCGGGGCTGCACAGATGATTTGAACGAAGGCTCGAGCGAGAAGAGGAGAGGGTAGACGGTGGGAACCGCGATCGACATGGCATTTGACGGCGCGACACTTGCCGCCTGCCCGCTTTCGGCGCTGGTACTCTCGTTTGCCTTCTACGGATTTTGCGGCTGGGCGTGGGAGTCGACGGTTTGCGCCATGCTCAACCACGGGCGCTTTGCCAACAGCGGCTTTTTGCTAGGGCCGTGTTGCCCTATCTATGGTGTGGGCGGCATAGCCTGCTGGCTTTTGCTGCGCGGGATTCCGGATGCCTCGAGCCAGTTTGTTGCCGCGGCGCTCGTATGCAGCTTGATTGAGTACAGCGTAGGCGTGTTGTTGGAAAAAACAACAGGCGCGCGCTTTTGGGATTACTCGCACCTGCCGTTTAATTTGCATGGACGCATCTGTCTGTACTGGGCCTGCGCGTTTGGCCTGGGTGCGCTGTGCATTTGCCGTTTAGTGGAGCCGGCATTGCTGGGGCTGTTTGGCCATCTGCCGGTGCTGATTGTGCGGCTGTCCGCCTTTATCGTTGCGGTCGCGATGATGGTCGATGCGGCGTGCTCGTTGGCCAGCTGGCGCCGCCTGTCCGATGAGCTGGAGCGCGTCCGGGCCGACCTTGCCGACCGCATCAACGAGTCGCTTGCCGATGCCTCGGACTCAATGCTCGAACGTATTCCCGATTCGGCGATCGACTCGGTGGCGCAGACGCATATCCGCGGTCGCGCCGTTAACGCGTGGCTGGCCGAGCTGGGTGACGCCGCGCTTGATGCCCTGCGTGAGAAGGCTTCGATGCCGACGTTTATCTCGGATGGTGCTCGCGGCCTGGCGCTCGCTGCCCGCCGCGTGGCCGATGCCGCGCCGAGCATGCCGCGTCCGTCGCTCAGTCGTCGCCTTGCCGGCAAGCGCATAAGCCGTCCGGTGCCGAGCGTGTCACTCAGCCGCCGCGACCTACGCTTCTTTAACGCCTTCCCGCGTCTGCGCATCAATCGCTACGAGGGCGTCATCCGAGCTACCGACCTCCGCGACCGAGCCCGCGAGCTGTTCCGGCGCTAGCCAGAGCGGGGCCAAGCGCGCCCTTCTCGTTCGCACGTTTCCCGTTCGTTTCGCGTCCGTTGCCGCGCCGTTTCCAAGATTGCGGCACCGTTTCCATTCGACAACGCAGCGTTTAACAACGCCGTATCTGGTCTACACCAGTTGCCCCTCGGCCGCATTATGGGCGCCGACAACGTTCATGCGATCAAGGGGGAGCGAATGTACGATACGGGATCGACAACGTTTATGCTCATCTGCACCATGCTCGTGTTTTTAATGACACCGGGTCTGGCGTTTTTCTATGGCGGCCTGTCCAGGCGCAAAAATGTCATCAACACCATGCTCATGTGCTTTGGCGCCATTGGCCTGGTCGGCGTGCTGTGGATTGTTGCCGGCTGGTCGCTGGCCTACGGCGGCGACGGCTCGAGTCCGTTTATTGGAGGCCTTGACCAGCTGCTGTGCCTGCCGGTGCTCAACCAGGTGCTGCAGGCGGCCGAGGGCAATGCCGCAGGCGGTGCCGTCTACCCTCAGATCATCAACATCGCCTTCCAGATGGCGTTTGCCATGATCACGGCTGCTATCGTCACGGGCAGCCTGGCCGGCCGCGTTAAGTTTGGTGCCATGACGGCCTTTCTGGGCATTTGGCTGCTCGTGGTCTATGCGCCGCTCGCCCACATGGTCTGGGGCGGCGATGGCTCTTTTATCGGCGACATCATCGGCGCGCTCGACTTTGCCGGCGGCGACGTGGTGCACATTTCGTCCGGTCTTACGGGCCTGATTCTCTGCTTAATGCTCGGCCGTCGTCGCGGCTTTGGCATGGTGAGCTACCGTCCGCATAACGTGCCGTTTGTGGCGCTGGGCGCCGGCCTGCTTTGGTTTGGCTGGTTTGGCTTTAACGGCGGCAGCGAGTTTAAGGCCGACGCCGTGGCGGCGCTCGCCATCCTCAACACTGTGACGGCCAGCGCGGCGGGTATGGTCTCGTGGCTCGCCGTTGAGCGCGTGCACACCGGTCGACCCACGCTGGTGGGCGCCAGCACCGGTCTGGTTGCGGGCCTCGTGGTGGTCACGCCGGGCGCGGG
>USCS01000213.1 GCA_900552875.1 uncultured Collinsella sp.
CGGGCGGGTTGCGATAACCTTCCCGCCGCTCTTGCGTAGGGCCAAATAGGACAACCCAATTGACCGCTAAACCGTTTCGCCATCATGCGTATGGGCTAGAATGATTCTGGCATTTATGTAGCTAAAACCAATGAGAGGCAAGGTAGCGGGAATGGCTGAGATGACGCTCGAGGGTGTGGACGCTCGTCCCGAGGACTCTGCGTTTGCCCTGGGCCGCGTACATTCGATTGAGACGATGGGAACGGTCGATGGACCCGGCATCCGCTTTGTGGTGTTTGTTCAGGGCTGCCCCATGCGCTGTGCGTATTGCCACAACCCCGATACCTGGTCGGTTAGCGGCGGCACCATGGTGACCGTCGAGCACCTGATGGACGAGTTCCAGAGCAACCATGAGTTTTACCGCAGCGGCGGTATTACGGTGTCCGGCGGCGAGCCGCTCTTGCAGCCCTCGTTTTTAGCCGACCTGTTCCGTGCAATGCACAACAACCCCGATGGCCGCGTGCATACCTGCCTCGACAGCTGCGGCTATGCGTTTGACCCCAACCATCCCGAGAAGTTCGATACTGTTCTCAACGAGACCGACATGGTGCTGCTCGACATCAAGCATGCCGATCCCGTTGAGCATAAAAAGCTGACCGGTTGCGATCCCGCACGCATTCTGGCGTTTGGTGATGAGCTTGCCCGTCGCAAGATTAAGGTCGTTATCCGCCACGTGGTGGTGCCCGGCACTACCGATACGGTTGAGGAGTGCGAGGCGCTCGGCCGCCTCATCGCTCCATGGCACAACGTGGTGGGCCTGGAAATGCTGCCGTATCACACGATGGGTGTCGTCAAGTACGAGCAATTGGGCATTCCCTATAAGCTCGAGGGCGTTCCACAGATGGATACCGCGCGCATGCCCGAGCTGCGCAACGCCGTCATGACGGGCATGAAAAAGCGTCGCGCGGAACTCAAAAACGCTATCGGCTAGCGAGCCATTTTCGCTCCCCAAAGGCACTCATTGGGGACAGACTTAAATGAGTGCCCCTGGGCACCAAGTTGATTGCCAAAGAGCTCCGTCAAGTTGCGGTGGAATAGTTCTTGTTTTTCGGCTTATGCCGCCCAAATAGGAACTATTCCACCGCAACTGCGTTTTGGGCGGAGATGCGCAACAGAATCGCGCCATTTGGATAAATACGCTTGTGGTTTCTTTAAAGACGCCTTAAACGCCGCTGAATATCTTTGGAAAGAAATGCCTGCTCGGTATTATGCTGCTCGTATATGAACGGTAGCAGTCAGGAGACCACGTGCGAAATAACGCATCGCGGGACGAGTATATGCCGCAGCATAGCAGCAGATATGAGACGAAGGGCACATCTTCGCGTGGCCTTGCCGACGCTCGCGTCCGCGTGACGAAGATTGCCGCCATTGGGATGCTAACGTTGGCGATTATTATCCTCGGAATTACCGCCAAAACCTACGCGTCGGAGCGAATGGCACACTCAGATGCGTCAACGGTACAGACGCAAAACGAGAAGGTTTCAAAGTCCAAAGCGTCGGCAGATCTCAAGACGAGACTTTCGAAGGCGGACTTCAACGATATCCCTTCGGGTGATACCGTTCAGGCCTTCTCGTTGGTGGATAACAAGACTCCTACCTTGGAGGATGAGAGCCTTGCCTTGCTCCAGGATGCCCTGAGTCGGGCGCAGGAGCTAGGCGATGTGGGCGTGGTGTTCTACGACCTGTCAAGCGGCAAGGGCGTGACGTATAACCCCGATGTCGAGGTTTACGGCGCGAGTAGCTACAAGGCGCTCTATGCGTTGTACATCTGCGAATCTCTGGTCGAGACGGGTCAGGTTTCACTCGATGATTCCCTTGGCACCTATGGTGGCTACAACATGGGTTGGCAGACGGTGCGCGACCTGATCGATGCCGCGGTCGTTAATTCGGACAACGATTCGTTTATTGCGTTACGCGCGGCGTTTGACAGTGTCGGTTACGAGGATTGGATTGCCAGTCTTGGCATCGATTACGATACCGCACTCGATCCGATGAGTGATTTTCCCACCTATTGCCCGCGCACCTCGGCCAAATTGTGGCGCGAGATGAGCGAGTATTTGAGCCGTGATACCGAGACGTCGCAATGGCTATCGGATCTTCTGGCCTCTACGACTCGATCGTTTATTCGTAATGGCATTGCGGACGACCAAGCCTTGGTACGCAACAAGGCGGGCTGGATTAGCGAGGATGGTTGCTATTCGACATGCGATGCGGGCCTCATCGATGTCGATGGCGACACCTACATTATGAGTATCATGACATCGATGCCATGGAGCGATCGCTCGAGCGAGCTGGTGGCTGCGATTGCTAAGACATTCTTTGATACCCGAGCTGCGCTGGCCTAACGTGTTCGTTTGACGAGGTCAAACAAAATGCTGGTACCATACCGTGGTTGAGAATTTCGTATAGGTTTGGGGAATGGCATGGCTACCATCGCGATTATCGGTGCGCTCGAAAAAGAGATCATGCAGATTAAGGAAGAGTTGAGCAACGTTTGCATGGTACAGGAGGCGGGCTTGAACGTTGTGACCGGCGGGCTCGACGGCCTGTCGATTGTCGCCACGACGGCGGGTATGGGCACGGTAAACGCTGCCGCCGCAACACAGCACCTCATTAGCAAGTATGCTCCACAGGCAGTTGTGTTTTCTGGTATCGCAGGTGGCCTGAATCCCAAGCTCCATATCGACGATGTCGTCATTGGCAAATGCCTGCGCTATCTAGATACCGATACCGCGCTTATCGCCGAGTCTGCACCGGGGCTCGAGGAGTTTGTCTCGACGCCTGCGCTGGTCGATATTGCCGCCGATGTGCTTTCTGAGCGTGGCTTTGTTGATGCTTCGACAAATGCGACCGCTTCGAACGAGGGCGCAAAGCAGTTCCTGGTCGGCACGATTGCCACGGGTAACCGCTTTGTGACGGGCGCCGCTATGCGCAATGATGCCATCGAGGCGACGCATGCCGATTGTGTCGGCATGGAGGGCGCGGCAATTGCCCATGTCGCAACCAAAAATGGTGTCGATTGCCTGGTGCTGCGTGCT
>USCS01000214.1 GCA_900552875.1 uncultured Collinsella sp.
GAGCCAGTCTGCCCATGCCTCGTTGGTGCACAGCATGGGCTGCATCGAGACAATCTCGACGCCGATGGTCGGCTCGATCATGGTGCGCCACCAGGCTATGTCGTGCATATAGTCGAGCTGCTCGGGTGTCCAGGACTGGAGCAGACAGTCCGGCAAATTGTCGTGGCAGTCGCGGACCATGCCGGGGATGCTTAAGTAGAGCATCCCGCCTTGCTTTACGTAGGGGAGCAGGCGCTCGCCCAAGTAATGCGGATCGCGGCCATAGTAGTTGTACGAGTCGATGCTCACGACCGCATCAAAAAAGTCGCGCTCAAACGGCAAGCCTTGCGAGGCGTCCGCTTTAACAGGGTGAATGGCGTTGCGGGGAATACCGAGTGAATCGAAGAACACGCGGTTCTCCTCGGGGTCGCTCCACAGGTCGACAGCGTAGGTGTCAGACCCGTATTCGCGGGCGAGCAGGGCGCTGGTAATGCCGGTGCCCGATCCAAGGTCGCAGACGCGGGCGCCGCGGGGGATGCGAGCATCGCAAAGAAGTTCTTCGCAGAGCTTGAGGGGATTGGGCCCCATGATCTTAGAGCGCACGAGTGCCGTATCGAAGCTGCTAGCTTTTGGGAAGGATTGAGATTCCTGGGATTGCATTGTTCTTTCCAATCAGGTGCAAATTGGCAGATGACGGAGGCGGAACGGCGCAATAAACCACGGCCGTTGGTCGGCCGTTTTCATGGTTCTATGCGATTGACCGTTCCCTAAAGAACAATGACCAAAAAGACATCCCCTTGGATGATCGAAATTGGGCCAAGGCCCGTGACATCTCTATTGTAAGAAGTTGAGCGCGGGCAGGGGATATGTCATTTGTCATGTATTGGCGGACAGTCGATTGTGACCACGGGTGCGCCGAGGCTCTCGTTCCCTGCGTCTTACTTCCAAATTGCGAGTGCGGCGGTGCCCAGCACGATGAGGGCGAGGCCGACGGCGTTTCGATGTGACAGCTTTTCGTTGAAGGCCAGGCGCGCGAACAGTACCGAAACAAGGATCGAGAGCTTGTCGACCTGCACCACGACGCTTACCTGCCCGGCGGCAATCGCGTAGTAGTAGAGCAGCCACGATGCACCGGTCGCAATGCCCGATGCTGCGAGAAATGTGAGTTCATATCGGTCAACGCGTGCGACCTGCTCCAGCTTTCCCTTGGCCGTCACAATCCCCCACGCCATGGCGAGTACCACGCAGGTACGGATCGCCGTTGCCAGGTTAGACTCGACGCCTTCGATGCCAACCTTGGCAAGGATGGACGTGAGCGCCGCGAAAACGGCGGCGCCGATGGCGTAGACGAGCCAGGTCCGGTCTTGCTTCTGGTCCACGCCAGCTGACTGCCTCTTCTCAATCATCAGGAACGTGCCGAGGGTGATTACGGCCGTCCCAATAAGCTTTACGGCCAGATTGCTCGTCTCGCCAAAGAGAACAATAGCGATCAGCGCGGCGAGTACGGTGCTCATCTTGTCGACCGGCACGATCTTATTGACGTCTCCAATGCTGAGCGCCTTAAAGTAGCAGATCCACGAAGCGCCGGTTGCAAGTCCCGAGAGAACGAGGAACAGCCAAGACTTGGCGGCGATGCTGCCAATGGTTCCGATGGATCCGGAAATGCCCGCCATTATCCAAGCAAAGACGAGCACCACGCAGGTGCGGATGGCGGTCGCAACATCGGAATCGGTGTGTTTGATGCCACATTTGGCCAAAATTGATGTGATGCCGGCAAAGAATGCCGATGCAAACGCTGCAACAACCCACGACACGGGTGTGGCGCCTCCTCAAGAACGACTACGCCGGGTCTACGGCGCTCGTCCGATGATACCGCTTGCGGCTACAAATCGCGTGCTCGATAGATCTTGGTGCTGACGGTGCAGCTGATTGCAAATAGCACGAACGCCAGGGCGGCAATTCCTGCGCACAGGAAACTGATGACGGCGGGATCGGGATTTGCCCCGGCAAATGACATGAGCCAGTTGCTGATGGGGTTGGAGGAGCTCAGTATTGCCATGGTGCCGCAGCCAAGCAGGGCAAACAGGCCGACGGATAGGCGCAGCGCCTCCATGTGTCCAAATCGAAAGAATATCGGCTGTGCCAAAAACACCATCATGAGGGAGATGAGCATCGACGCCGCCGAGGCGGTCGCGATTTCAAAGACCGTCTGGCCTGTCGAAGGGATGCCCATGTGATCGAAGAACGGAAGGGCGAGGATGTTCAGAAGCGTAGCCGCGCATGCCATGACGACCGAGAAGACAATAATGCACAGGTATCGCGCGCAGATGATGTCTTTGCGCGAGAACGGCAGCGTTGCCCGATAGCGCTCCCAGCCGTTTTGGTTATCGTAGCCAGCCAGCGAGCTCATGATCATGATGGGCGACATGGCGCTGACCGCACAGGTGCCGGCGCTCATGCCAGAGTCACCATCCGATGCGTTGGCAAGGGTCAGCACGACGAATATGAACAGGCCGACGCCGGCGATGCTCGGGAGAAACGAGCGCATGATGGCGGTCTCGGACATAAAGGCGCGTTTCATTTGGAGGTTCCTTTCAGCGTAAGGCGCAGATAGTCATCGATGGAGATCCGGTCGCAGGGAATCTCGGGAAAGGCCTCGAGCGCTTCTCGTCGGTTGGGTACGAGTACGTCAACGCTGTAGGTATGACGGGTGGCGCGAGCGCCTTCGACACAAGCCATCAGCTCGGCAGCTTGCGCCTGGGTGCAGTGGGCGATGCCGGTACGGTCGGTAATGTCCTCGCGCGGAAAATCGAACACGATCGAGCCATTATCGATGCAGGCGACGCGGTCTGCCGCACGTTCAAGATCGGAGGTAATGTGGCTCGAGAACAATACGCTGCGCTGTCCGTCGGCGACAAAGGAGAGCAGCTCATCGAGCAGCTCCTCACGCGCCATAGGATCGAGGCCCGCGGTGGCTTCGTCCAAGATGAGCAGCTCGGCCTTGTGACTGAGCGCGCACGCGAGCTGCAGTTTCATGCCCATGCCACGGGAGAGGTCCTTGACCTTTGCCTTGGGCTCCAAGCCGAATCGATCAATAA